>JBOFGJ010000294.1:0-1023 GCA_051649065.1 Flavobacterium sp.
AAATAATCAAAAAATAATAACTCTTTTTAGCTATATTTATACTACTAAAAAACAAGGCGAAGAACTGTCCACTTTCACACTGGAATACACTGTTCACTTTCACACCGGAATAGGCTGTTCACTTTCAGTGGAATATTCACTATGGAAAAGAAATTGTTTATCTCGAGAGGTTTCTGCATCAAAATTATGAAGAATGTAGAGTGTTAGGTGAATGGTATGAATTGAGTAATCTAGATGTATGTAAGGTGTTTTTATTTCTGACATCATCAATTTATGCAAGAGATTTATGTCCTGTATATTACATTAGTAATGATCTTGATGAAGTTCTTATAAATTGCAAAGAATAAAAAAAGCGTTATAGTAAGTACTACAACGCTCTTTAAAGCCTTTATTTATATTGGTTTTTACTTTCCGATACAGAAATTCGCAAATATATTCCCTAACAACTCATCATTGGTAACTTGTCCTGTTATTTCACCGAAGAAGTATAGTGCTTGACGGATATCGATAGCCATAAGGTCAGCAGATAAGTTCGTCTGAAGTCCCCATTTCACTTTCTCGATTTCCTCTAAAGCTTTAAGAAGAGAATCATAGTGACGAGTATTCGTTACTATCGTCTCATTGTTGCGTAGAGCACCAGTATTAACGAAGCCTAATAAAGCCTGTTTTAACTCTTCTACACCTACATTCTCCTTAGCAGACATTAGCATAAGGTTGTCAATGTTAGCTTGGTATTGAGTGATTTGTTCAGCAGATAATAAATCCTTCTTGTTACACACTACTAAAAGAGGTTTTAGAGGATATTTATTTTTAAGCTTTTCAAGCTCAACTTTGATTTCATCTAGAGAACTACTATTTAGTTTAGCACCGTCGATCAAATAGATCACTACCTGAGCAGCTTCTATCTTCTCAAAAGTTTTTTGGATACCAATGCTTTCTACTACATCTTTAGTCTCACGTATACCAGCTGTATCAATAAATCTAAAGCCTATACCATCTATTACTAATTCGTCTTCGATAGTA
>JBOFGJ010000295.1:0-1347 GCA_051649065.1 Flavobacterium sp.
GCTACTTGGAACATCCCCTGCATAGTAGTTACATTAGATACATTCCAATTACTTACATTACCATTAAATGAGTTAGCTCCTGAAAACATATACGACATATCTGTTACCTTAGAAACGTCCCAATTATTCAGATCACTATTGAATGAACTTGCATGATCAAACATTCTTGACATATCTGTTACATCAGTAAGATCTGGGGAATCATTATCTACAGAAGTTAAATTAGTTGCAGATTGAAAAGATTCTTTCATGCTCTTCCAGCGTTGTGTTCCCCATTGATTAACACTTAAAAGTTGTTTAGCATTATTATCTTCAAACTCTTTACCTGCCCTAAAGTAAGGAAAAACACCTGTTATTGATACTTTGTATTTACCAGCTGAAAGATTAGAAATAGTTGTATTACCTTTTTTTAGAGATTCAATACCTTTTTTACTAGAATCTCCTATCTTTTCCCAACTTATATTATAATTATAGTTATAAGAATTAGTTGTGTATATTTCTATTTTACCATTATCTGGTACTTCCCATATGGTAATAAAAGGTTTAGATTCAGGAAGAACTATATTAGAATCTTTTACCCAAGTAAAGGCATCAAGACCAACATACTTGTAATTACCATTAGCAGTAATCTGTAATTCATCTATTACTATGTTAGAATAGTTCTGACCATTTAGATTTGTCATATCTATAAGGGTATACCCATTAGTACTACCTAAAGAAGTTGCAAATCCAGTAGTTTTCGTTTGAGCAAATTTAGTTACTCCGCCTAACTTTCCTGTAATTGTTAAGGAACCTGTAGTATTCGGATTAGATAATTTATCTGCTAAATAAACCCAAAAACGATTAACCTTAAACAAATTAGAAGTCGTCTTTATACTAAAAGAAGGGGAAATGTCATTTACGCTATTACTATTATCTATATAGCGATTATCATTCGCTGTACCACTCCAACCTCTCCCTGGAAAGTTCACAATACTGAAATGACTTGCACTAGAAATAATATTAAATACAACCCCGTTATCCGTAAAATTGGTAGAACCATTGCTTTCTGTCTCAAATTGTTCGGTACTAGTCTGAGCAGACAGCAGATGGCTGATTAAAAATAAGAGTAAGAGTAGAAGTTTTTTCATATTGTTGTTTTGTTAAGGTTACTGTTTTACATACCACACTAAACCATAACAAATCGTAGAAAACAACAATTTATCAAAACTAGCATAGAACTACATTCTATACTTTGCGCTATACGTTGAGTGTGGTGAAGTTCAAGCTTTAGCTTTCTTGATGTAAAATTAATAGCAGAATGCCAACTCCTGTCTATTATAAGGGGTGGACATCAGGGTGGACAAA
>JBOFGJ010000296.1:0-1786 GCA_051649065.1 Flavobacterium sp.
TAGATAAGTAAAAAATAATAATACTGAATCCTTTAAAGCTCTAGGGCTTTAAAGGATTTTTTTTTGATAATATAGCGTAACACTTCTGAAGTACTAAAGAATACAATATCTTTACTACTGTATTCTCTACTATTTATTCTAACAATAGGAATATAGTATAAGTATTTAAAATGACACCCTAATATGTTTACAAACGACCAAATAATAGTTAGTAACCTGCCAACAGTAAGTAACGTTAACTATCAGCATTTACACGAGAAGTATAACTATGTAGTAGGTATCCGATTAGTGATTATCTCTGTTATACTTATCGCCTTATTTCTTAGCCCTTATGTTTTGCAGGTTATTACGAATGAACTTCCTATAGATAGTACTTTACTTCTATTAGTAGGTATTGTTGGGGTAGTTTTAGCAGGCTTAATAAGTGTGATTACTTGGATTGGAATAAGACAGAAAGGGTATGCCTTGAGAGAGCAGGATATCATCTATAAGACAGGCTTAATTAGTAGAAGTCAGACTGTGATACCATTTAATCGTGTACAGCACGTAGGTGTATATGAAAGTTTCTTATTGAGATTGTTTAATTTGTGTACAGTAGAGTTCTTCACTGCGGGAGGAGCATTAGGAGATTTAAAGATATCAGGAATCTCTAAAGAAGAAGGTGAGCGTCTTAAAGAATATGTCATACAGAAGATAACTACCTGTAAAGAAGAGACGGTAATGCCATCAGTGGAACACCTTGTAGAACAGATAGAAGAGTTGGTAGATGAACAATAGTTTTTATACACCTACTCGTCAAGCGACTATCGGTATAGTCGCCAACTTTTTAAATACTTCACAGAAGTTAGTGAGAGGATTTGCACCGCTGCTGTTGATTATTTTTGTCAATAAGAAGATGGACATATCTAGTAGTATATGGGGAATGGTACTATTAGGTTGTGTGTTTGCTATGGTAATTGCTTATTTAAGTTATAGAAATTTCTTATTCTATATCGATGAGCAGACTAATTCTTTTGTCATTCAGAAAGGGATTATAAACAAATCGAAAGTTATTATTCAATTAGATAAGATACAGCAGGTCAACCTTAATCAGAACTTTATTAATAGATTGATTAATGTATATTCTGTAGAAATAGACTCAGCAGGTAGCAAGGATAAAGAGGCTACTATTCCTTCTATGGCATTAGAAGATGCTAATATTCTGAAGCAAATCTTATTAGATTATAAAAAGGAATTCTCTAGTATAAATGTTAGTCAGGATGATGGAATCCCTATACTAGAGAATGAGCAAGTAGAGGAGGCTAAGAAAATTAGTGTTTCTACTTTGCTTAAAGTAGGGGTTACATCTAACTATCTATATACACTAGGGGCTATAATGCTATTCTTTAATATGCTTTATGAGTCATTAGCAAAGAGTTTTTCTGTAGAGAACTATGTTAATACAGAGGAAGTGACTGCGTATGTAGAGAAAGGGGTACCTGCTTTAGTATTGTTTTGGTTGATTCTTCTAATTATAGTAACTGTTTTGATTGTCAATATAGTAAGGACATTCCTTAAGTTTTGGGATTTCAAGGCTGTTTTATCTAGAGGAACTTTAATGTTATCTCAAGGGCTTATTTCTACTCGTAATACGATTATTAGACCTGAACGAGTACAGAAAATAGAGGTAGAACAAAACTATTTTCAGAAGTTATTTGATATATGTTCATTGAAGATTAGCCAAGTAGCAGGAGAGGATAATACCAATAAGAAATCCGGATTACAGATACCTGGATGTTCTTTTGAG
>JBOFGJ010000297.1:0-1431 GCA_051649065.1 Flavobacterium sp.
GATAAGTTCTCATTGAAATCCTGATCCCAACGAATATAACCAGCATAAATATCTTCTTTAGCTTTAAAATTAAGTGCTAAATACTCAGCTGGTACAGCTTCTTTTTTAAACAAACTACTATTGTGTAGATCTAATCCTCCTAAATAATGATTAGAAGCAAAATAACCAGGTACATACTTATTTCCAGCTTGGAAATCATTTCCACCATAATAACTATTTGGCACAACATCTAGATTACCTATTACATTAGTACCTATTGGTGAGAACTTATAAAACATATTCTCACGTTTCTTGTCTTTCAACCTTAAACGACCTCCAAATCTCAAACGTCCTTTTTGATCTTCAATAACTGAAAATGGTACTCTAAAATTTAACTTTGCTCCAAATTCACTATCTTTTGTAAAATTGTCATTCTCTGTAAGGTTTCTAAATGAGAAATTACCTGGAAGATCTTTAGCAGAAGTCACCATCGGAAATTTGCTATCACTTAAATGCTCCTGCATAGACACCTTCTTATTTTGAAAGTCAAGGTATCTCTCTCCTGGTCTATCTTCTGAAGCTCTTGAATAATTAACAGACCAATCCATATCTAAATTACTAGACCATAAATGTGTACCGCTTAAAGCATAATTCTGAATTCTTTGATCTTCCAATCTAGTATTCTTATTTCTATTATTATCTACACCACCTTTAGTTTCTCTTCTGATATCCCCAGTATAACCTATGATATTGTTATCCGCATCATAATCAGGTTTAATACTTCTATACCGCACACGATAGCGATTCTCTCTATCATCTCTCCAGTTATACATTACACTTGCATAGATAGTGTGGTTATCATTGATTTTATAATCAAATGCTCCAGAAAAACTACGTCTTACACGTTGAACATCATATTTTCGAATATCATATTCACTTAGATATACATTATCATATTTATCCTTAGCCCATACAGCTTCCACATTATCTGATCCAAAGTTATTACTGTTATAAGAACCACTTAATATCATTCCAAATTTAGAATCAAAGAAACGATTACCATATACAAAACTACCAATATAGTTACCTTTCTCACGTATTGGATTATACCCTCCTGCTAATGTAGCAGAGATACGCTCTCCATAAGGGGAAGCTCTTGTAATTAGATCTACAGAACCACCTATAGCATCAGCATCCATGTCAGGAGTAAGTGTTTTATTTACCTCAATAGACGAAATCATATCAGCCGGAATTAAATCCATTTGTACATTTCGATTGTCTCCTTCAGCAGATGGAATACGATCTCCATTTAAAGTAACAGAATTTAAACTTGGAGCCAATCCACGAATAACTATATTTCTTGCTTCTCCTTGATCATTTTGCATTGTTATACCAGGAACACGTTTTAGTGCATCTCCTACATTTGAATCAGGAAAACGTCCTACTTGGTCA
>JBOFGJ010000298.1:0-1300 GCA_051649065.1 Flavobacterium sp.
TAAACAACAAAGCTAGAAACGAAGGTGCTTTTATGACTGAAGAACCTTATAAACTATCAGATGAAATTGCACCTCTATTAAAAGAATACTTCTTCAAACCATTCCGTGAGAAAGAAGAAAGCTATTACAAGTTTGCCCATGATGTAGACTTAGAGTTTAACGAAATGTATAACATGGTAGTTAAGATATTTAACGCACCATCTGAGACTAACGTTCACGAAACTTCAAAAGGAATTGCAAAACACCTATACGAACAATCAGGACACCCACATATCAAAAGTGGCGAACTATATGTTACCTACCTTACCAATGTTTCAATTGACAATAACATAGTGGATGCTATCGGTATCTTCAAAAGCGAAATCAAAACAGACTTTATCCAATTCGACAAAGAAGGATCTAATCTAAAAATGCGCTTAGAACAAGGTATCAATCTAGGCAAGCTAGACAAAGGTGTATTAATATTCAACTACGAAAAAGAAGAAGGATATAAGATCCTAACCATAGACAGTAACAAATACGATGCGCGCTATTGGTTAGAGCATTTCTTATCAGTGGATATATTTGAAGACGAAAACTTCCATACCAAGAAATACCTTAAATTCTGTCAAGAATTCGCCAAAGATGTAGTACTTCCTGCCGAAGACAAAAAAGAAGAAGTAATGTTTTTAAATCGCTCAGTAAACTACTTTGCTAAGAATGACGACTTCGAAGAGACGAACTTCCTAAACGAAGTAATCGATAATCCCGACCTAATCGCTGAGTTTAAAAACTATAAAGTAGACCACGGAGAAAAGTACAGCATAGAAGACCTTACAGACTTCCCTATCTCAAACAAAGCTGTTACAGAAGCTCGCAAGAAATTCAAAAACGTAATCAACTTGGACACGAATATCACCATCAAACTTGATTTTGTCAATCCAGAGAGTGCTGATAAGTTTATAGAACGTGGATGGGATGAAGAAAAACAGATGTACTATTATCTTGTTTACTACAATAAGGAAGTAAAGTAAAATCATTTAAAAACGTGTTACATAAATTTATTTTTTGTAACACGTTTTGCTTTTTACGATTATTTACTTTATAGTTGTACGTACGACTTTAAAAAATATATACTATGCAAAAACAAATTACAATTGAAGAACTGAATAAACAACCTATAGAAGGAGATTTTGTGACTATAGATAACGATTCATTACTCAAAACTAAATACTATAATCTACCTATTTTTAAAATAAAAAAAATAGATAACCTAAATAGAGAGATAACTATCGAGTCAAACATTGGTAATGAAACAATA
>JBOFGJ010000299.1:0-1066 GCA_051649065.1 Flavobacterium sp.
TAGCGTTTCCTTTACTCCTTCTTCTGATGTACGTATCTTTTGTTTTAACCCTCTATACGTGTGAAAAGAATAAATACGCTGTGTAGCCATATACTTAATACTATTGCTACATTCTCTATCTACTTTTCCTTTAAAGCCAGTCAAGTTTGCTTTTAGGCTATCCATTTCTTTACTTGTTAGAAAGAAAGACAATAGATATACAATCCCTTTCTCTGAGATATTTAAGGCAAAGTCAGGATTAGTACTTTTATAGTAGTTCTTCTCAAAGTAAGCATCAGCACTATCCGCAACTACAGTCTCTCTGCCCTTGTCATTAATAAACGACCAAAAAGCTTGATTATATATAGCGTTTACAATAGCCCCTTTATTTGTAGAATCAAATTTGCGATTGTCTTTATGCTTGTTCTTATAATCCTCAATTAATCGATCTAACTCCTCTGTTAAAGTCTCTTTTAAAAACTCTTTGGTCTTATCGGTTTTTAGATATTTATCTTTCACATAAAGTGCAGTGGATACTAATGATGTATTCAGAAAATCCAAAACCTTATTATCTACTACTATATCGCTATGCTGATAGTGTGTATAAAAATTACGCAATTGATTAACTGCAGTTACTAAAGAGATAAGCGTTTCTCTAAAATGTCTTACTCGTTGAGTAAGAGTAAGTTCTATGGTTCTATTTCTCTCCTTAACACTCTTCTTATCTACTGTTTCTAAGACTGGAAAGTAACTAGATAATATCGCCACACGTTTCTCAAAATCACTAATACTCAACTTATCTACAAAAATATTTAGTAAATAATTTTTAAAGTTACTACTTTCTATATGAGTTAGTTTACTAAATTTATTTCTATTGTTTATCTCTTCAAATACCTCATAGATATTATTTGCAGCAAGGTTAAAGTACCCACCGAAGAAGTATTTATCTGCTATTCTATGAGAATAAAAGCGGTTTTGTTTTTCTGTTGTATCTGTAATAAGTATATCTTTCATATCTAGTTCTTTATTATTTATTAGACTGGTGTACTCTATCAGCGTAGTAACACCCAAACACAGTTATAATCAT
>JBOFGJ010000300.1:0-1127 GCA_051649065.1 Flavobacterium sp.
GTCTGATGCGCTATATGCTTATGAGATGGCTGGTGAACAGCTGGCTATGAGACAACAACAAGTGGCTAAGTTGGCCTTAGCTGTTGATTATACGAAGAAGCTGTTAGTATATCATTCATCAACAAATTATACAGATGTACTAACGTCAGAACAAGCACATCTTTATGCACAATTAGCACATAGTAATGATCAGCTATTAGAATGGCAGGCCATTATTAAGCTTTATAAAGCATTAGGTGGAGGTTGGAGAGAATAATTTTTTCCATTTATATAACTGCTATTAGAATGACTGTAGTATTGAAAGCAGTTAGTACACTTTCTTTATTAAGCATTTGACATGGTTAACTTTCAGTCAATATTAATATTTTATTCTAACAACAACCATTCAATATGCTAATTTGATGTTGTGACTACATTTCCATACCTGATGTAGAGGATAGAGCACTAGAAGGCTGGGATACATTAGGTAATCACCTATTTATTTTTTACTACTTTTTAATTGAAGGCCATATCGTGAGATGTGGCTTTTTTTTTGTAGGTATTTAAATTGTTTAATAATTTGAGTAATTGTTTTTTGTATTTTTATAGTTAATTGATAAATAGTTCTTATGGCTTATGATTTAATGTTTTTTAAACGCAAAGAAAGTACATTGTCAAAAGAGAGGGTATTAGATTATTTGACAGAGCATTTAAATATAAATGAGAATGGGAATTGTTGGCATGCTGAGGTAGGAGCCACAGGGGTATATTTCTTTTTTGAGTATAAAGATAATATTGAAGAAGAAGCTGATTTTGGAGGTTTTGAATATATTGATATTAGTTTTAGTTTAAATTTTATAAGACCTGATTTCTTTGGTTTCGCTTCGTTTAATTTTGTCAGTCAGTTTATTACCGATTTAGATTTATACATCTACAATCCGCAGAGTCCATCTGGAGAGGTGATACCTGTTAAGTATAGTGAGGAAGAACTGTATAAAGATTGGTCAGTGAGAAATGCTTCAATTTCATCAAGCTATTTTAAAGAGTATGATTTGAATTATTATCCCATAGATAAGTCTCGTTATTTTTATGAGTATAACTTGCGTTTAGATGAGTTTCAAGATGATTTAGGGGACAATTATAATGTA
>JBOFGJ010000301.1:0-5377 GCA_051649065.1 Flavobacterium sp.
CTCTGGTACTGCATTAGCAGCTAAGGCATTTGGAAAACCAACGATTGAAGTTATCGGAGGTGAACCACTAGAAGCTGATGATGCTTATCGTTCAATGCAAAGTGGACAAATAGAGTGTAATGAGACAACAGATACGATAGCTGATGGTCTGCGTACGCAGTTAGGTGATATTACTTTCCCGATTATAAAGGATAATGTATCTTCTATCATTAGAGTACGTGAGAATGAAATAGTAAGTTCTATGAGATTAATATGGGAACGTATGAAGATTATCGTAGAACCGAGTAGTGCAGTAGCTCTTGCTGTATTGATAAAAGAGAGACCATCTTTCGAAGGTAAGAAAGTCGGTATTATATTATCAGGAGGTAATGTAGATTTGAATAATCTTCCTTTTGAATAAACTCAAAAACAGCGTTAGCCAAATACTACAAAGTAATTCTACTTTATAGTTCTTTCATTAGTTCCTCAACCTTACTATATGCCGTGCTACAACTGACTCTTCGTTTTAAAATAGTCGAGAGGACTATTTTATACTCAGTCCTTTCACTTATTCTGGGATAAAAATAAGGGTGTCAGTAGAATGGACACCCTTTTATGTTTTTTGAGTCTTAGGTAATGCAGAACCTATATTTTATGCTGTGTTGCTTTCTTTTTGAATGTAGGTATCTTGATGTCTTTTCTACCAAAGTATAATCCCGCAACGATTAGTATTCCTCCTATTATCTGTATGTAATCAAGTACTTCTCCATCAAATAACCCCCAACAGAATGCTACTAATGGCATAAGTAAAGAAACAGATGAAGCGAAGCTAGCATTGGTCTCGTGTATAAGTTTATAGTAATAGATGTTGGCTAATGCACTTCCAAATAAGGCTAGTAAAAATACAAAGCCTAATCCCTTCAATGCTTCAGGATGTTCACCGATAGTTTGAAAAAAACCTGAAGAGATCAACACAATTAATGCTGGTATAAGAAGTACTAATTCAATAAATGCAGTCCAAACCAATGGTGGAATATTTCCCATATATTTTTGAGTTAATAGACCACTGTATGCATACATTAGGGAGGCAATTACTAATAATAGGTGATAAAACCAATCACTAGATATCATGCTGCCTGAATCAGGTGACTGTAGTAATAATATAACTCCTATAAAAGAGAGGATAACTCCTGTTACTTCGCCTAAATGTGTTTTATATTTAAAGAATAATACTCCAAGTACAATTACAAAGATTGACATCAAAGCGTTGAGTATCCCTGCTATAGAACTATCTAGATGTACTTCTGCTATCGGGAATAGAAACATCGGTATAAAGCTACCTACTACAGCCGTTAAGAATAACCAGTGAAATGTTTTCTTAGGCAGTTTACTAATGTGTTTTAACGAGATAGGGAGTAAGAATAGCCCAGCAAATGTTATTCGAAGAGCACCTACTTGTATAGGTGTAAAGTATTCAAGACCTCGTTTAATCAAGATAAATGATGATCCCCAGATTAGTGAGAGTATAATAAGTGTAATCCAATGTTTAGGTTTTAGTTTCAAGATATGGGTATTAAAGGGCAAATATAAAAAAAGACCACAAGTTATTGTGGTCTTTTATATGAATGAAGCTTGTTATAGCTACTATTTTACTTTTCTAGTATCTAAGTTACCGAAGTACATATCTTGGAAACTTTTAATCACACCGTGATCGATACGTTTGTAGAATGTATTAGGATTAACTTCTTGTGTGTTTTCATATCCACAAGCTGCAATAAATTCTCCTAAAGCTTTCATTGTGTTTTTATGGAAGTTAGCTACACGCATTCTCTTATCAGTAACGTCTAATCCTTTGTATAAAGTTTCGTCTTGAGTAGCGATACCTACTGGACAGTGTCCACTATCACATTGTAGAGCTTGGATACATCCTAAAGCGAACATCATACCACGCGCACTGTAACAAGCATCTGCTCCTAAAGCCATTGTTTTAGCGATGTCGAAAGCAGAAATAATACGTCCAGAAGCAAGTAATTTAACTTTATCTCTTAGTCCATTTTCGATTAATGTTTTATTAGCGAATACTAAAGCATCATTTAATGCCATACCCATATAGTCGATAAATTCTAATGGAGCAGCTCCTGTTCCTCCTTCTGCACCATCGATAGTGATAAAGTCAGGATAGATGTTTGTTTCCACCATTGCTTTTACGATATCTAAGAACTCGTCTTTTTTACCAATACAGATTTTAAAACCGATAGGTTTACCATTAGATAACTTTCTCAACTTAGCAATGAAGTGTACTAATTCTGTAGGATTAGAGAATGCAGAGTGACTAGATGGAGAGTGTACAGTAGTGTGAGGTGTAATACTACGGATTTTAGAAATCTCTAAAGTATTTTTCTCAGCTGGTAAAAGACCTCCGTGACCAGGTTTAGCCCCTTGAGATAGTTTAAGCTCAATCATCTTAACTTCTGGATAGTTAGAACGCTCTTCGAATAAAGTATCGTCAAAGAAACCTTTCTCATTACGACATCCGAAGTATCCTGTACCTACTTGCCAGATGATATCTCCTCCTGAACGGTGGTATTGACTAATTCCACCTTCTCCTGTATTGTGTGCGAACCCACCTATCTTAGCTCCTTCGTTTAAAGCAGTAATTGCTTTTTTACTTAAAGCACCATAACTCATTGCACTAATGTTATAAACACTTGCACTATATGGTTGACTACATAAGTCACTACCGATAGTAGTTCTAAAATTTGTATCTGATATATGTTTAGGGTATACTGAGTGAGAAGCCCATTCGTAACCGATACGGTTAGGGTCATCTTGCATACCGAAAGAAACAGTCTGTTTCTCGTTTTTTGCTCTTTGGTAAACAATAGAACGTTCACGTCTATTAAATGGTTTTCCGTCTAATTCACCTTCCCAGAAGTATTGACGCATCTCAGGTCTGATTGATTCAAACATATATCTGAATCTTGCGAAAATTGGGTAGTTTTTACGGATTGTATGTTTGTTTTGTAATTTATCTACTACAGCAAGTGTTACAAGAAACCCTGAAATAATGATATTTACGATACTTGAAATCGATTGGTTACAGAAAATGAACGCAGCAATAGAGCAAATAAGGTAAAGAAAAACGATAGCAACCGTTAATTGTCCAAATGTAAACCGGTTTAAAAATTTTTTGTGAAACATAAAATAGAATTTTAATGCAATCTTTTGTTGTTTAGTTTGTAATAGATTTGTCTGTTTAATTTTTGTTCTAAATCAATAGATGTTTATTGGTTTAAGTCTAGTGTTTTGTTAGTCTCAAATCAATCAATATCTTATGAAATTTATGAAGCAAAGGTAGCAAAGATTTTGAATTTACCTCATTTTTGTAATTATAATTTTCGGAATATAAAGCCGTCAAAATGTCAAATTGATAATTATATACTCTTTTGATAATAGTACTTTGATAATATGGTATTTATCCTTTGATAATCTATGTTTAATTCAGTTTTACAACACTTGTTTTAGTATTGTTTTTATGCTGTGAACTATATACACTTTGTTTTCCTGATACGATGTAGGCTATAAAACAAGCTAACGCAAGTAAAATGGCATATTCTATGCCAAAAAGCTCTATTCCCATAAATGTACAAGCAATAGGTGTTTTAGTCGCTCCTGCGAATACTGCTACAAATCCTAGTGCAGCCATTAAACTTACTGGTAAACCTAAGTAAACAGATATGAAACTACCTAATGTAGTACCTATAAAGAATAGGGGGGTTACTTCCCCTCCTTTAAAGCCTGCACCAAGTGTTAAACTTGTGAATAATATTTTTAATAAGAATACACTCCATCCTGTCTGGTGTGTAAAGGAATTGACGATCATAGGTACTCCTAATCCTAAGTAATCTGTACTACCTATCAGTAATATCAAGATTATAAAGATAATCGCTCCGATAAATGGCCTTAGGGGAGGGTAGAGGATTAAATTAGTAAATAACTTATTCCAAAGTTTAGTACTATGTATAAATAGATAAGCTGTTAGTCCAAAGAAAATACCTGCTAAAGAAATACTTGCTAGTGTAGTTAAACTATATGATGGCAATACATCTACTGTGTAAACAGTGTGATTTATTCCCCATAGGATACATATATAGTGGCTGATATACGCTGTGATGATTACAGGTAGAATAGCTTTAGTATTGAATTTTTTGAATAGCATTAGTTCGAAAGCAAAGAATATACCAGCTATCGGAGTACCAAATACTGATGCAAAACCAGCACTGACTCCCATTAGAAGTAGAATGTTTCTATCCTGTGGATCTAGTTTAAATAGTTTAGTGAATTGATCTGCTATAGTACCTCCCATTTGTACAGCGGTACCTTCTCTTCCTGAAGATCCTCCAAAGAGATGAGTGATTAATGTGCCGATAAGGACTAGCGGAAACATCTTAAAAGGTATAGTTTTTACAGGTGTGTGGTATTCTTCTATGATAAGATTATTGCCTTTATTAGCATCTCCTCCATAGTAGTGATAAAGTAGACCGACACCAAGTCCTCCGATCGGTAAACCGTATAATAGATAAGAATGCTCTATTCTTATCTCTGTTACTAATTCTAATAAATATAAGAATAAGGCAGATACGCTACCTATGGCTGTACCAACAAGTATGGCAATAAATCCCCATTTTATAAATAGTGATATTAAAGTGCGTAAAGAGTGTTTTGTTGTAAAAGCTTCTTTGAAGTTGTTGTAATTAAATTGCATAGTCTATCATTTAGTAAATTACTATTTATGGTAGACGTCATCAGCATTCAATGAAGAAGCGGTTCGAGGCAGACATCATTGCCTATAATGTGTGTGCTAGTATGCTGTAAATCATAATAGCGTGAAACAAAGGTATAAAAAAAGTCCAAGCTAAATAACTTGGACTCGTTTTATTTTGTAATCTATTAAATATCGTCAAAATCAACATCAGTAAATGAACTTACTTCATCTTCTGACGAATATTCTTTTTTGAAATCTTTTTGGTGTCTTTCAGAGATAACTTCTTCTCCCTTGTGATCTACTACGAACTGAGTCATCTCATCTAAGATCTCTCTAAACGCTCCGAAATCTTCTTTATATAAGTAGATTTTGTGTTTTTTAAAGTGAAAAGATCCATCATCTTCTGTGAACTTTTTACTCTCAGTAATTGTTATGTAATAGTCATCTGCCTTTGTAGATCTAACATCAAAGAAATATGTTCTTCTTCCTGCTCTAAGTACTTTTGAAAAAATTTCTTCTTTTTCTAACATTTCGTTATCTCTCATAATTCCTTCTTATCAATTAATTGATTTGTTCATATAGCATTCAAAAGTCTAAAAAAAAACCTAATAAACCAACTAATTATAACAATTC
>JBOFGJ010000302.1:0-13975 GCA_051649065.1 Flavobacterium sp.
TTAGCGATCAATCAACGTTTATTAGTGGAGAATGTCTTAGCCTCTTTAGGTAGAGATAAGTATACCCCGACTGTATTAGATGCTATAGATGGATTAGAAAAGAAGACCGTTAACTCAATTAATCAATGTATTGGTTATACACTTTATCATTTAGTAAAAGAAGAGAATGATACTGAGCTCTTTACTTTATTAAAACAACATAAGAGTGATTTAGTACGCTGTTGGGCTACGTATTTTATAGGATATAATGAGTCATTAAGTATTAGTGAAAAGTTAGAGGAGATTAAATACTTTGCTGGTGATGGGCATTTTGGTGTACGTGAGATTTGCTGGATGGCAGTGAGAGCCGACATTATTGCTCATTTAGAAGAAAGTATAAGTCTATTATTGCCTTGGACGAGGGAGGATAATGAATATGTAAGAAGATTTGCAACAGAGTCAACAAGGCCAAGAGGAGTATGGTGTAAACATATTGACATATTAAAGGAAACTCCTGAGCTAGGGTTGCCTTTATTAGAAGCATTAAAAGAAGATTCTTCTAAGTATGTAAAGGATAGTGTTGGGAATTGGTTGAATGATGCAGGAAAAACACGACCTGATTTTGTGATTGAACTTTGTAAGAGATGGGAAACAGAAAATAAAAGTAAACATACTGAATACATCGTAAAACGAGCTCAAAGAAGTCTTTAAGATTTTGTTTAGAAGTATTTTTTTATGCTAATTAGGTGGTATTGAATAGTCTAATGAGAATTTTACAATTTGTGACATTGACCAAATGTGGATTATTAATGTTGTTATTTACTTATTTGTTAACATATTTTAAGTTTTGAATATTTGAGTATTTGATATTTTTGTTTAATAATTGCTTTTTTACTTGTGTTTTTTGTATTTTACTTATTGATTAATATCTTATTTAGTGTGATTTGTATATTTTTTATAAAAATATGGTATTGACTTTTTTAAATATGAATTTAAATATTAAAAAAGTGATGAAAAAACATATAATTATCATTTTTTATATTTTTTAATTTGTTTTTTATATAAATAACAGGCTTTTGTTCTTTAAAAGTTTGGTCTTTTGTCTAAGGATTTAAAAAATGATATATAATGTTTTGATATCTAATGTTTTGCTATCTTTATCAGTGAAAAGAAAAATTAATTTTGTTGTTTATGAAAGCAGAAGTACAATTCAACGACTTCACAGGAAGTATCGCAGCAGACGTCTCAGATGTTATTGCAGCTAAAAAAGGTAATTATATCAGTAGTATTGGGGAGTACTTTGATGTTGACCAAAAGAGATTTAAAGTAGTAGGAGTATCTTTAACAGGAATCTCTGATTTTAAAGTAACTTTAATTTGTGTGGATAAAGAAAGAAGCACAGAAAGTAAAGAACACATTGTAAACATGACTGTAGAGTTGGATGCAGAAGGACAAAGAGAGATGCTTAATGTATTATTTAAACGTTTAAACTTTGTATTATTTGATGCTGGTGAGAAGCATTATTCAACACTAGAGTGTGATGAAGAGGTTGCATTTAATGAATTTCATACGTATGAATATTACGATGTAAATTAATTATTAAGACTATTGATAAACAATTTAATGAACCTTCAGTGATAAGCTGAAGGTTTTTTTTGTTATTATTGTTTTGTGAATTTTTAATATAGATGGAGTGAGGTGTATTTTGATATTTGTTTTTTTGTGTTTTTCGATAGTTACTGTATATGCTCAAGTAGATTCTATTTATATTAAAGAACATAACAAAGCATATGGTGCTAAGGTTTACTTTGGTAATGATATATTGGCAGTAGATTACGATTTTGAGGATAGTAAACAAAAACAAA
This sequence comes from Flavobacterium sp., assembly GCA_051649065.1. Taxonomy (GTDB): domain Bacteria; phylum Bacteroidota; class Bacteroidia; order Flavobacteriales; family Flavobacteriaceae; genus Flavobacterium. The sequence goes on from JBOFGJ010000302.1 coordinate 1,845, forward strand.
CTTTTCAGTCTAATAAACCTGCAACAATAGGAATTGGGTTTTTATGGGGAAGTTCTTCTTTCAGTTTTAGTTATGGATTCTCTTTTATGAGGGATAAAGATAGAGGAAAGACAAAATATACTGATTTTCAATATCATTATTATGGAGATAAGTATCTTGTAGATTTGTATTATAAGAGAAATAGGGGCTTCTATAGTTATAACTCAGATTCTAAAACAGAGACACCTACTGCAGATCATATTTATCCTAATTTTAATATTCACATGTATGGAGTATTGTTTCAATATGTTCGTAACAATAAACGGTACTCTTTAGGAGCAGCTTATGATTTTAATAAAGTACAGATAAAATCTGCAGGATCTTTATTAATAGGGGGTGGATTGTTCTATTCATCGTTGCATAATATACCTATAGTCTCTGATATAGTTGATAATTTTGATAAGCGAACGTATCATTTTGGCCCTAATATAGGGTATGGTTATAACTGGGTACCATATAAAAAGATACTTGTAGCTGGAGCATTTACACTTGGTGTTAATGGAGCGATTGAAGAAAACTTGTTAACTCGCAACACTACTTTTCTTGTTAATCCAGCTATTAATGCGCGTTTTTCCATAGGATATATTGGCGAAGAATGGATTGTTACTGGTTCAGCTTTAGCAAATGGACTTTATTTGAATATGAAAGAAAATTACCAGAGTAGTTTATTGACTACTAATTTTTCTTTTACTATTATCAAGCGATTTAATCTTAAAAAGGAAATTAGTTTTCTTAAAAAAGGATATGATTGGCGAGAGAAACTATTCGGTAAGAAGAATGGTATAGATGAATCTACTTCTATAGAGAATTAATAAACACACGAACTTATATATTGCTAATATTTTAGTATATTCATTTTTTAAATATTGAGTAAAAGATATGAATTTTAATAGTAGTGATTTTAGATTTTATCATCCTTTAGAGATAAGATGGAATGATATAGATGCTCTAGGGCATGTAAATAATGTGATGTATATTGATTATTTTCAGATTGGTCGTGGGTATTATATGGCTGAGGCTAGTCAAACTTGGGATTGGCTTAAGCATATGTTTGTCATTGCTAATATTTCATGCAACTATATCAAAGAAATAAATCTTAAAGTATCTCATCCTAGGATAGGTGTTCGTATTTCTAAATTAGGGAGTAAGAGTTTCGAGATTGAATATGCTATCGTAAGTGAAGGGAGTAATAGGGAACTAGTATTGCATGCTATCGGAACGAGTACCCAAGTCATGATAGATGTGAAAGAGAAAAAATCAATAGAATTACCAAGTTGGTTAAGAGAAGAAATTCAGGGTTATGAACCAGGGTTATAATATAAAAAGCTACTTTCGATAAGACAGTAGCTTTTTTAATTTTTAGTAATATTGTAATTATTCATTGTTGTTTATAATGGTACACTTTGTGCTTGTTATATTTGGTTAGCTAGTATCTGTCTCTTTTCCATAATGCAATATCTGCAAGGATACGATTCGTATCAGCATTAACTTCTTTTAGGTGGCTAGATGTGTATAGTGTATATCTAGCTTTGTCTAATTGAAGTCTTACTTCATATTCGCTAATGATCTTTACGGTTATCTGTTTACTAGGATCTGCGAACTCCTGATACCTTGTGTTGTCTTTATTCTCTATTAGTGTTAGGTAGATAGGTGCCCTATTTTTAGCTAGTTTTGAATCTTGTTGATAAACTAAAGTCGCCTCTCCATCCTTATAAGTAAAGAAATAATTCTTAAACATAAATGTATTCGCTGTGAATACTATTGCTTTTTCATCCTGCAGTTTGTATGGTGTAGATACTATCGTCTCAGTGGTGTGGCAACTTGTGGAAGTTAGTGCTAGAGCTAATGGTATAAGTAGGGTGTAATTCAGCTTCATGGTGTTATTTGTTATTGGATATAGCTAAAATAAAATAAAAATTCAATAAAACAAAATAAATATTATATAATGTGTTTTTATTGAAACTTTTTTTTAACTAAACATTAGTTAACTTGTTCGAATATTGAGAAAGTATCAAAATGCGTATTAAATGTTTTGAATGATATATATCATATATTGATATTTTAATAGTAAGTAACTTGAAATCATAAATCAAAGTAGTATTAATTATGAGAAAGCAACTAGTTTTACTTGCTGTATTATTATCAATTGTCAGTTGTAAAAAAGAGCAAACAAAGAGCACTGAAATTAAGGAAGAAGAAAAATCAGAATTATTTACAAAAGCAACTACATTCTTTCAGCCACTGTCTTCTGTAGAGAATAAAGATTTAGATCCTGAGAAGGTGGCTTTGGGTAAGTATTTGTATTTTGACACTCGTCTATCTAAGGAAGGAAATATTAGTTGTAATTCTTGTCATAATTTGAATACCTATGGAGTGGATAATAAGGCTTTTTCTCCAGGAGATACGGGTGCATTAGGAGGACGTAACTCTCCTACAGTATTTCATGCTGCTTTGCATAATATGCAGTTTTGGGATGGTAGAGCCAAGGATGTAGAAGAGCAAGCAGGAGGACCGATTCTTAATCCTGTGGAGCATAACATTAAAAGTGAGAAAGAGTTAGAAGATAGACTTCGCAAAATCGATATATATAAAGAAAAGTTTGCGGCTATCTATAAATCAGAGAAGGAACCAATCACTTTTGCTAATATCACGAATGCCATAGGGGCTTTTGAGCGTACGTTAATGCCAGAGAGTAGATTTGATAAATTCTTAGAAGGTGATATGACAGCATTATCTGCTCAAGAGAAGAAAGGATTAGATACGTTTATTTCTGTTGGTTGTATTACTTGTCATAATGGGGTAGCAATGGGAGGACAAATGTTTCAGAAATTCGGAGTCTACGGAGATTATTGGCAAGAAACTAAATCAGCTAAAGTGGATAATGGATTAGCAGACTTAAGTAAGAAAGATGCTGAGAAGTATTTCTTTAAAGTGCCAGGATTAAGAAATATAGAACATACTGGTCCGTATTTTCATGATGGTTCTGTAAAAGATTTAAAAGAAGCTGTACGAATTATGGCTAGTTTGCAGACTAATGTGAAGTTAAGCCAAGAACAAATAGATGATATCACTGTATTCTTAGGGAGTTTGTCAAGTGATATTAAGGATGAAGTGAAAAAATCTCCTTTTGAGTCATAAGTTTAGTTAGATATGTTATTTTAATTGTTGATAAAGGTTATTCTCATTAGAGAGTAACCTTTATTTTTTGAATTGACCCGGCACTTTTTTTGGCAGTGGTCGCATAATGGTCACATAGTTTAGGCTATTTTTGATGCCATCACTATGTCATCACTGTACTATCATTAACCGATAATTAAGCAAACTGTAGAGATTAAAAGTTAATGTAGTAAAAGTTCGCCAGTGATTTTTAGCCCTAAAACATTACATTTATTATATTTGTAATTAAATAAAAAACAGAATAATGGAGTTGAAATTACATAGGCCTATTTGTTTCTTCGATTTAGAGACAACAGGAATAGACGTAGCGAGAGATAGAGTAGTAGAAATAGCGATATTAAAAGTATTCCCTAATGGAAACAAAGAGAGTAAGACTTGGTTAGTAAATCCAGAGAGACCTATACCAGCACAGTCTACCGCTATACATGGTATTACAGATGAGAAGGTAGCTAATGAACCGACGTTTAAAGATCTAGCTCCGTTGATATATAATATGATTAAAGATTCTGATTTGGCTGGATTTAACTCAGATCGTTTTGATATTCCTTTGTTAGCAGAAGAGCTGCTAAGATCAGGAGTTGATTTTGAGATGGGGAATAGAGTTTCTGTTGATATTCAGACTATTTTTCATAAGAAAGAGGAGCGTACATTAAGTGCCGCATACAGATTCTACTGTAATGCTACTTTAGAGAATGCACACTCAGCAGATGCAGATACTAATGCTACTTATGAAATATTAAAAGCACAGTTAGACCGATATGATGATTTAGAGAATGATATGAAATCACTTTCAGAATACACGACTCGTAAGAAGAGTGTAGACTTTGCTGGTTTTATTGCTTTAAATGAGGAAGGGAAAGAAATTTTTACATTTGGTAAACATAAGGGGGCTTTAGTAGATGAGGTATTAGATAAAGAACCAGGTTATTATGGTTGGATTCAGAATGCTGATTTTCCTTTGTACACAAAGAAAGTGTTGACAGGTTTAAAATTGAGAAAATTAAATAATAAGTTGTAATAATATCTTTTATGAAGATAGTTTGTATAGGAAGAAATTACGTAGAACATATTGAGGAACTTAATAATGAGAGGCCATCTGAACCAGTGTTATTTATTAAGCCTGATTCTGCCTTACTAGGAAGGGAATGTCCTTTTGCTATTCCTGATTTTTCTAGTGATATCCACTATGAAATAGAAGTGGTTGTTAAGATCATTAAAGTTGGTAAATACATTGAACCTAAGTTTGCTCACAAATATTATGATGAGGTGACTGTGGGGATAGATTTTACAGCGAGAGATGTTCAGAGTCAATTAAAAGAGAAGGGATTACCTTGGGAAAAGGCGAAAGCTTTCGACGGCTCAGCTATGCTTGGAGAGTTTATAGATAAGAGTGAATTAGATAATCTATATGATACTACGTTCTCATTAATACAGAATGGCAATGTGGTACAAGAGGCAAGTACAGCACAAATGATTTGGAATATCGATGAAACTATCGCTGAAATTTCTAAGTATTTTACACTTAAGAAAGGTGATTTGATTTTTACTGGAACACCTAAAGGTGTTGGAAAAGTAAATGAGGGAGATGTATTAGAAGGAGTGTTGGCAGGTAAAAAGTTATTTCGTTTAAACGTAAAATAAAATTATGGCACTTCATTACGATTTAGGACCGATATTGCAAACTTATAATGATGATCAGGCTTTAGTAAAAGCGGGATTGGTTGTCTTTGTAGAAGAGTCAAAAGATTGGTTAAAAAGAATAAAGAAAGGTATTAATGATAAGGACTATGACAGCGTTGCGGATAGTACAATGCTTTTAATGCCATCATTAGAGTTTTTGGGAATGGAACAAGCTATTGAGGAAGCTTTGGCTATTGATCAATGGGTTAAAGAACAGGGAAAAACAAAGGCTATAAAGGAAACTTTCAAAATTTTTAAGGAAAGAGTAAAATGTGCTCGTAAAGAAATAAAGAAAGATTTTAGTTTATAACGAGTAATATGAAAGCAAGTATAATCACAATAGGAGATGAGATTCTTATAGGTCAAATAGTTGATACAAATTCTACTTATCTAGCAAAAGAATTAGATACATTAGGCTTTGAGATTGTTGAAATTATTACTATTTCAGATAAAAAAGAGGCAATAGATAAGGCTATGGCATCACAATTAGGTGTTGTGGATTTAGTCATTATGACAGGAGGATTAGGTCCAACTAAAGATGACGTAACTAAAAAAGTGTTCTGTGAGTTCTTTGATGATCACTTAGTGATGAATGAGAAGGTTCTTGCCCATGTGACTGTATTGATTGAAAATTACTTTAAAAAACCGATTTCTGAGATTAATAAGCAGCAGGCTTTAGTACCGTCTATGGCTACTGTTCTTTTTAATAATGTAGGGACGGCTCCTGGTATGGTAATGCAAAAGGACAGCACTACTTATGTGTCATTCCCAGGTGTGCCTTTTGAGATGAAAACAATCTTTCAAGAAGAGCTAGTTCCTTATGTTAAAGATCATTTTCGAGGAGTATTTAATCTTCATAAAACGATTATTACCTACGGAATAGGAGAGAGTTTATTAGCAGAATACCTTGAGCAATGGGAAAATTATCTGCCTACTGAAATCCAATTAGCCTATTTACCAAGCCCTGGAAAGGTTAGATTACGTCTGTCAACTAGAGGAACTGATAAGGATTCATTAGTTCAAAATATTGAAAGGCAGGTGGATATGATTCCTGAAATAGTTAAACCATTCATTCGTGCATATGAAGATATAGACTTTCCTGAAATTATCATAAAAGAGTTGCAAAATCGAAATAAAACTATTTCTTTTGCAGAAAGTTGTACAGGTGGGCAGTTAGCAGTAATGTTTAATTCTCAACCAGGATCTTCAGCCTATTTTAAAGGAGGAATAGTATGTTATGCTACCGAGAGTAAAATAGATATCTTAGGAGTTAATCCAGAAACAATAAATACACATACTGTAGTAAGTGAAGAAGTCGCTATGGAAATGGCGGAGCAAGCGCGATTAAGATTTAAAAGTGATTATGCAATATCTACTACTGGTAATGCTGGACCATCTAAGGGAGATTCGGATGTAGAGGTCGGAACAGTATGCGTGGGAATCGCAACACCTAATGGCGTATTTGCAAAAAAATATGAGTTAGGACAACCTAGAGAAAAGGTTATAAATAGTGCTATAGCAAGGGGTTTGGAATTAATATTTAATGAAATATTAAAAAAATAACGCGAAAGATTTTGTATAATAATTTTCTTTTTCGTTACTTTGCACCCTGATTTTGAATATTGAAATAAAAGATAAGAAATAATGTCAAGAGTTTGTGAAATTACTGGTAAACGCGCAATGGTTGGAAACAACGTTTCTCACGCGATGAATAAAACTAAGAGAAAGTTTTCTGTTAACTTAGTTAAAAAACGTTTCTACATTGCTGAAGAAGACAGATGGGTAACATTGAAATTATCAACGTCTGCATTAAAAACAATTAACAAAAAAGGTATTGTTGCTGTATTGAAAGATGCAAAAACAAAAGGATTAGTAAAATAATTCGTACCCATTAAAAAATAGAATACGATGGCAAAGAAAGGGAACAGAATCCAAGTGATCTTAGAATGTACTGAACACAAAGCGTCTGGGTTACCAGGAACTTCAAGATACATCACGACTAAGAACAAGAAAAACACACCTGATAGATTAGAAATTAAAAAATTTAATCCTATCATGAAAAAAGTAACACTTCATAAAGAAATTAAATAATTAATAGTCATGGCAAAGAAAACCGTAGCAAGTTTAAGAACTTCTTCTAAGAAGTTGACTAAAGCGATTAAAATGGTTAAATCTCCTAAAACTGGAGCTTACACATTTGTTGAGTCTGTTATGGCTCCTGATTATGTGGATGATTTCTTAAGCAAGAAGTAATATATCATTATAAAGATCTTGAAAAAGCTGTCTATTTAGACGGCTTTTTTTATTTTATGACTTTGTGATACCTAGTGAGAGGTTAGCGTTTTATTCTTTATATTTGCATTAGTTAATAAAAGTAATATGAGTTTTTTTAAGAAGTTATTTTCTTCGGATAAGAAGGAAACTTTAGATAAAGGTTTAGAACAGTCTAAATCTTCTTTTTTCTCAAAGCTTACTAAAGCAGTAGCTGGTAAGTCGAAAGTAGATGATGATGTGCTTGATAATCTAGAAGAGATACTTGTATCATCAGATGTAGGTGTAAATACTACATTAAAGATTATTGAGCGTATTGAAGAACGTGTTTCTAAAGATAAATATGTTGGTACAGATGAGTTGAATCAAATCCTTAGAGATGAGATCGCTGGATTATTATCGGAGACACAGTCTGGCGAAGCGACAGAGTTCGAAATCCCTAAAGATAAGAAACCTTATGTATTAATGGTAGTAGGAGTTAATGGTGCTGGTAAAACTACAACTATCGGAAAGCTAGCTTATCAGTTTAAGAAAGCTGGTTTTAAAGTGGTTTTAGGAGCAGCAGATACTTTTAGAGCAGCAGCTATCGATCAGTTGCAAGTTTGGGCTGATAGAGTAGGTGTGCCTATCGTAAGACAACAGATGGGGAGTGATCCAGCTTCTGTAGCTTTTGATACATTACAGTCTGCTGTTACACAGAATGCCGATATAGTTATTATAGATACAGCAGGACGTTTACATAACAAGGTTAACTTAATGAACGAGCTTACTAAGGTAAAGCGTGTAATGCAGAAGGTTATTGCTGATGCACCTCATGATGTAATGTTAGTATTGGACGGTTCTACTGGACAAAATGCTTTTGAGCAAGCTAAGCAGTTCACTGCTGCTACTGAAGTAAATTGTCTTGCAGTTACAAAGTTAGACGGTACTGCTAAAGGTGGAGTTGTTATCGGGATATCTGATCAATTCCAAATACCTGTGAAATACATAGGAGTAGGTGAAGGTATCGAGGACTTACAAGTGTTTAACAAGTATGAGTTCGTGGATTCATTCTTTAAATAATCGAAGTGATGAACAAAATATATAAAGTGCTTTTTGCTAGTGTTTTGTTTTTAGTCGTTAGCTGTGGAAAAGAGTATACTGCTGAAGATCTAAAAGTAATCAATGGCTATTGGGAAATTGAGAAAGTACAAATGCCTGATGGTGAAGAGAAGGATTATACTATAAATGCTTCTGTTGATTACTATGAAGTGAATGATAAGGGAGAAGGTTTGCGTCAGAAGGTAATGCCTCAACTTACAGGGGAATATCTAACGAATGAGATTGCTGAGAAATTGACTATTGTGAATGAAGGTGGAAAGACTTGGTTAAAGTACAAGACTGATTTTGCGGAATGGAAAGAAGAATTAGTTGACTTAGATGAAGACGAGTTCGTGGTGAAGAATGAGAATGATATAATTTATCACTATAAAAAAGCTGTACCTTTCACACTTAAATAAGATTAGGGCATTGAAAAAATATGATGTAAATAAACGGATCAGAGAAGAGAGTAGTATCCAGGATCTATTACAGTTATTTATTAAAGGTAATAACTTAGATAGGGGAATAGATAATCTAGATGTGCGTACAGCGTGGAAGAATCTATTAGGACCTGGTATTGCTAACTATACACTTGATATTATGCTAAAGAGAGATGTATTATACGTCGCTTTATCTTCTCCTATTGTTCGTGAAGAGTTGACATATGGTAAGAGTAAGATCATCCGTATGATTAATGAGGACTTGGGTAGAGAAGTAGTTACTGAGATTGTTTTTCGATAGGTTGTTTATTATCAGAAAGTTATAAAGCGACATTAGTGATAGAACTAGTGTCGCTTTTTTTATTACACATATAAAAGACTTTTTTATCTTTTATATAAAAATAATGTATTATATTTGTAGTGTAAAAGTAAAAGGTATGTTTTCTAAGGCTTGTGAGTATGCTATCCGTTCGGTTGTTTTTATTTCAGTTTCTTCACTGAAAGGAGAGCGTGTAGGGTTTAAAGAAATAGCGAAAGAGATAGATGCACCAGAAGCTTTTACAGCTAAGATACTTCAGAAGCTTTCTAAGAGTGGGATTATCGAATCAGTGAAAGGTGTAGGAGGGGGATTTGAGATACCTATATCTCACTTAGATAAAGTAAAGCTGTGTGAGGTGGTGAATATTATAGATGGGGATTCTATCTATAAAGGATGTGGATTAGGATTAGCAGAGTGTTCAGAAACGCACCCATGTCCTGTACATTTTAAATTTAAAGCAATCCGTGAAGGATTGAGACAAATGTTAGAAACTACTACCTTAAAGGAGTTGGCCAATGGTACCAAGTCTGGCGATACTTTCTTAAAGGTGTAATTATACGTAGGGAGTAACTTCCCTTTTTTTTCAAACATATAAAGGACAAAAACATCTTCTATTAAATAATATGGACAGAAGGCAAAAGAAATTATGGATAGCATTCACGATAGTAATGTTATTCTCATTTGGGGTACTTGGTTATTTTGGTATTGAGATATACCAAGAAGCTCCACCAGTTCCGACAGTGGTAAAGACTGTGAATGGAACAGAAGTATTAATAGCTAGTGATATAAAAGATGGTCAGAATGTCTGGCAGAGTATTGGAGGGCAGGAAGTGGGCTCTGTATGGGGACATGGAGCATATGTTGCACCTGACTGGACTGCTGACTATCTACATAGAGAGGCAGTGTATTTATTAGATTATTATGCTAATGAGAAGTATGGCAAACCTTATGCAGAAGTATCTGTAGAGGAGCAAGCCTACTTAAAAGCGCATCTTCAGAAGAATATAAGACCTAATACATATGACAAAGCTACAGGAGTCTTAACGATTACTGAGGAGCGCAATATAGCTCGTCTGTATCTTCAAGAATATTATAGTAAACTATTTACTGATGATCCAGAGTTTATACAGTTGCGTAAAGATTATGCAATTCCAAATAATGCACTGACAGATCCAACAAGATTAAAACAATTAAATGCTTTCTTCTTTTGGGCTACATGGGCTACAGTAACGAATAGACCTGATAGTGATGTTAGTTATACACATAACTGGCCTGCAGAAGATTTAGTAGGTAATGTAGCTACTACTCCGCTTATCGCTTGGTCAGGAGTAAGTGTTATCTTGTTAATCTTTGCAGTAGGTGTATTAGTGTACTATCACATAGCATCTAAACAAGAGGAGGAAGAGATGGTACCTGCCATAGATCCTGTGTCAAATGGGGTAGTGACAAAGAGTATGACTATTCTCAAGAAGTACTTCTGGGTGGTATGTCTGTTAATGTTGTTACAGGTAGCATTAGGAATTTTGACCGCGCATTATGGTGTAGAAGGGCAGGGACTATACGGTATTCCATTAGATCAGATTTTACCTTATTCAGTAACCCGTACATGGCATACACAGTTAGCTATCTTTTGGATTGCAACAGCTTGGTTAGGTACAGGACTTTATATCTCTCCTGCTGTAGGAGGTAAAGATCCTAAATTCCAAGTATTCGGAGTGAACTTCTTATTTGTTGCCTTGCTGATTATTGTGCTTGGTTCTATGATAGGACAGTGGTTTGGTATTATGCAGAAACTAAACTTAGTACAAAACTTCTGGTTTGGACATCAAGGATATGAATATGTAGACTTAGGGCGTTTTTGGCAGATATTCTTATTTGTAGGTTTATTTGTATGGTTAGCCTTAATGATAAGACCACTTATACCTGTATTAAAAGAGAAAGGTAGTCAACATCGAAACTTGATTATCTTATTCTTAATTTCATGTGGAGCTATTGCCTTATTCTATGGAGCTGGGTTAATGTGGGGAAGACAAACCAACTTAGCCATAGCAGAATATTGGAGATGGTGGGTAGTGCATTTATGGGTAGAAGGTTTCTTTGAAGTATTTGCAACAGTAGTGTTAGCTTTCTTATTTGTACGAATGGGATTAATCAAGACAAGAACAGCTACTAATGGTGCATTATTCTCTACGATAGTGTTTATGTCTGGAGGGATAATAGGTACGTTCCACCACTTATACTTCTCAGGTACACCGACGGCTGTAATGGCATTAGGAGCGACATTTAGTGCACTAGAGGTAGTGCCTCTGACACTGATAGGGTATGAAGCGTATGAGAACTATAAGTTATCTACTCATAAGGGGTGGTTAGAAGATTATAAATGGCCAATATACTTTATGATAGCAGTGGCATTCTGGAACTTCTTAGGAGCTGGTGTGTTTGGATTTATTATCAATCCACCGATAGCACTTTATTATGTACAAGGACTAAATACAACACCTCTTCACGCACATACTGCCTTATTCGGAGTATATGGAATGTTGGGAATAGGATTAATGTTATTTGTACTTAGAAGTATTTATAGAGATGTCAAATGGAATGATAAACTATTAAAAATAGGGTTCTGGGGACTAAACTTAGGATTACTACTAATGGCATTATTAAGTCTATTACCAATAGGAATATGGCAAGCGATAGAAAGTATTCAACACGGAATGTGGTATGCTCGCTCAAGTGAGTTGATGCAACTACCTGCAATGAATACCTTAAAATGGCTTCGTACAATAGGAGACGTAGTATTTACAGTGGGGATATTCGCTGTCGTGTTATTCGTATTCAAATTAACATTTAAAAAAAGCAACCATGAAAAATAGAACAGTTGGCTCATTTGTAGCAGAGGATTTTAGAACAGCAGCAATATTTAATAGATACGGAATAGACTTCTGTTGTAAGGGAGGACGTACAATAGATGAAGTATGTGAAAAAAAATCAGTGAATCAAGAAGAATTAGTCGGAGAGTTAGAACGACTGCTAACACAACAAGCAGAAGGCAGTATTGACTTTAGACAATGGCCTTTAGATTTATTAGCTGATTATATAGAGAAAACACATCACAGATATGTGGA
>JBOFGJ010000303.1:0-1969 GCA_051649065.1 Flavobacterium sp.
ATTAGAGGGCTACTTTTTTGATATATGTCAAATTCGTCTGATTCTACTTAATGTCTCTTGAGAGATCCCAAGATAAGAAGCTACATTACCTAGCGGTATTATGTTTACATCACTTCCTAAGTATTTTAAGAGTCTGTGATATCGCTCAGTAGCAGACATCGTTTGCAGCTGAAAAGCTCTATCTTCTAATTGAAGACAATAGTCTTCTGTAGAACGTCTAGATATTAGATTAAGCTCTGGATATTCTTTAAAGAATCGAAACAATACCTGATTGGGAATAGCATGTACTACACAATCTTCCATACACTGTATAAACTCAAGAGAAGCCTTACTCTTATACATCTGATAAGTAGACCCCATTATAGTCTGCTCAAAAGCAAACCATACATCTATCTCTTGGTCATTATGCATGTAAAAACCTCGCACAAAACCTTCTTCTAAAACATAGAGACTCCCCGAAAGTTGCCCTTTCTTTAATAGATACTCTCCCTTTCTCTTATGAAATATTTGAGTATTCTTCTCCAATGCCTCTTTGCACATTGGTGATAAATACCCATATTGCTCGAATAATCTGATTAACATATTCATAGCATCCTTCTTTATAGCGTTTTTACTTCTTTACTCGAATATACCAAAAATGTGGTACATTCTCACATAAAAACGTACTAACTGCCTCAAAACCTACTTTTTCTAGTACATGTTTAGAACCTTCATTCCCGACTTCTGAAATAGCATGTATAGGCAATTCTGTCAGATGCTTCTCTGCATAGGTTAAACAAGCCTTTGCAGTTTCGGTTGCATACCCTTTACCCCAAGCATCATATATAAATCGGTATCCTAAATCTAAATACTCTTTCACACCATTCTCTCCATTTCCTATATACTTCAACCCCGTCCAACCTATAAAAGTATTAGTATCTTTCTCTATCACTGCCCAACGCCCAATACCAAAATCCTCGTATTGTTTTCTGATAAATCGAATCATATTTAGAGCTTCTTCTTTACTACCTATAGGATGTTTACCTAAAAACTCCTGTACGCGACTATCGCTATCCAAAATATACATTCCCTCTACATCTCCCTCTTCTATAGGACGAATAACCACTCTATCTGTTTCTATTATTTCTTTCATATTCACTCTTATTTAATACCTCAACTACAAATTCTACACGCTCTTCTACGGTACCTTTAGGCACTTCTACTAACGTATACCCCATTTGCTGGTACGTATTTTTCATTACTTCATAGGTCTGTATAGCTACAGCCATATCCTGTTTGCGCTCTTTGTCTTGTGTGTATATTTCTTGCCAAGGTGGAAGCATAAACACAATCTCTTGATAGCTTAACTCTTTGGAGACTTTTATATGCTGTTCACTAATAATTAGATCTTCTAAAGTCGCATAACCAATGCTATCTATAATACCTCTATCCCAAAGCACTATCTTTTCTTTAGAACAGTATTGATAATCTTGAATAGAAGTATTCAGCATCGCCTCATAAAACATTTGTTTATTCTTCCAAGGCAATACTTCACTATCTAAAACAATCTGTTCTCTCTGTATAATTGCTCTTCCTACTTCAGGAATCACTTGATACCCTCTATCTTCTAAAGCAGCTAATAAGGTGGTTTTACCACTACCGGGTCCACCTGTAAATATATAAAATGGTGGTACACTCATTTGTTTACAGTTTGATTAATAACTTGATACTTGTAACCTTAGGAAAACTGAGAAGTAATAACTGTAGTAGCACCTACACTCTTCTCTAAATGAAGTTATATAAGCAGAAACACACCGCTTATTCAGAACTACAAATTTACTAATCCTTATCAATCTCAACAAAAATAAAACTGCAAACTACTAAACAACCTCTTATTTACTCGCTACTATAGCATAGACCAATGGCACTTTATCACCAAAAGGAGCTATCTGAAACTTCTTAGGAGCTATCTCTACTACATGATTAAAAC
>JBOFGJ010000304.1:0-4472 GCA_051649065.1 Flavobacterium sp.
ATGTTCTTTGATGGAGAAATATTTAAATTTAAATTAAAATATCTTGGAGAGGAAGTTTTAAAGACAAATTTTGGTAAATTGAAGACTTTAAAGTTTCGTCCTTATGTGATGGCAGGAAGGGTGTTTAAAGAGAAAGAGAGCTTGACAGTTTGGGTAAGTTCTGACTCTAATAAAGTGCCTGTCCGCATCAAAGCTAGTCTAGCTGTTGGATCTCTAAAAGCAGACTTAGAAGACTATAAAAACTTAGCGACGAAGTTGAAATTTGAAAAATAACAGACCACCAAAATTATGATAGATCAAAAGTTCTCTGATGTAGTTGAACGCTTTAATGACTTGGGAATTAAGGCAGAAACACAAATAGAAGGTATGCTGTATGCAAAGCCTATTACGTATTGGGATTATATCCAGACTGATGCCTTACTCAGTCTTCAGACACAGAGAACAGTTTTGCCTGATGAGATGGTTTTTATAATGTATCATCAAGTAAATGAACTGTTGTTTAAAATGATTTTATGGGAACTAGATCAAGTTAGTAATTGCGAAGACAAATTGCTTACTACAACTTTTTTTACAGAGAGATTAGCGAGAGTAAGTCGTTATTTTGATATGTTGACTTCTTCATTTACTATAATGAAGGACGGAATGGAGGTAGAACAGTATCTTAAATTTAGAAATACGCTTGCTCCAGCAAGTGGATTTCAGAGTAGTCAATATAGATTAATTGAGTTTGGATGTACAGATTGGATAAATTTGATAGATAAGCGCTTTGTAAATGATTTACCACAAAATATTTCAGAAAAAGAGGCGTTAGAATATATGTATTGGCAGGCTGCTGGTAAGGATTATAAGACTGGTGAGAAGTCCTATTTGCTGAGGGAGTTTGAAAACAAGTATTGTGAAATATTTGTTAAAGCTATGAAAGATTATGAAAAAACAAATTTATGGCAGAAATTTGTGAAATTACCCGAAGAAGCTAAATCAGATAAGGCATTAGTTGAAGCGATGCGTCATTTTGATAAAACAGTGAATGTAACTTGGGTAATGGGACATTATGATGCTGCTTTAAAATACTTAGAAAGTAATAAAGGGGAGACCAAAGAAGCTACTGGAGGAAGTGATTGGAAGAAGTATATGTTGCCACAATATCAAAAGCGCATATTCTTTCCAGAATTATGGAGTGAAGAAGAGAAAGCTAACTGGGGAAAGTAATTAGGAGAAGAAGTTGAAAATAAAGATATTTTAGAGTTTTGAAGCAATTTATTTATAGTATATTAATCGCTACGGCACTTATTTCGTGTAAAAAGACCGAAGAGATTACAATAGAGGAACTACCAAAGGTAGAACATGCAGAGGAAATAGTTGGGGAGTTATATGGTTTTCAATTAAAGGACTATGTTCTAGTAGAAGATACTATCCGAAGTGGAGATAATTTAGGTAAGATATTTGGGGAGAACAATATTGGTTCTACAGAAGTGATGAATATAGTTACACAAGTTAAAGATACCTTTAATGTTCGTAACATTAGAGTAGGACAGCCTTATGCTTTAGTTAAGTTTAGGAAAGACCAAAAGAAGTTAGCTGCCTTTATCTATCACCCTAATGTAACAGGATATCAAGTTATCGATTTGCGCGATTCAGTAAGAGCATACACGATTACTTATCCTGTAACTATAAAACGAAGAACTGTAGCATCAGAAATAGAGGGGTCACTTTCGGCGAGTTTAGCTAAGGAAGGTGTAGATCAATCATTAGCAACTAAGATGTCGCAAATATTTGCTTGGTCAATTGACTTCTTTAAGTTGAAACCAGAAGATAGATTTGCCTTTACAATTGAAGAAAAATATATTAACGATACTGTATATTTAGGAATTTCTAAAATAGAAGCAGCTTATTTTAGATATAGAGGTAAGGATTTATATTCATTTCCATATAAGAGAGATGGAAGTAAATCTGTAGAATATTTTGATGAACAAGGAAGACCAATGAAAGCAATGTTCTTAAAGGCTCCCTTAAAGTTCTTTAGAATTACTTCTAAGTATTCGAAAAACCGTTTTCACCCTGTTCAGAAAACCTGGAAGTCACATAATGGAACTGATTATGCAGCACCTTCTGGTACGCCAATTATGACTACTGCATCTGGTGTGGTAGAAAGAGCGGGATATACAGCAGGAAATGGTAACTTTGTAAAAGTTAAGCATAATGGTACCTATTCAACGCAGTATTTACATATGTCTAAAATATTAGTAAAAACAGGACAACGCGTTGATCAAGGTCAAACTATTGGATTAGTAGGTAGCACAGGATTAGCAACTGGCCCACACGTATGTTACCGTTTTTGGAAGAATGGAGTGCAAGTTGATGCTTTAGGTCAGAATTTGCCTAATTCTGAACCAATGGACAAGCGAGATTTGCCTGCGTTTAAAACGCATATGGATCCTTTAAAAGCAGAGCTTGACAAAGCATTAGGAGAAAAATTTATAGGGGAATAAGTTAGTAAGTTGTAGAGATGTTAGAGAGTATTAACCCTTCGGGGACTTTTGCTTGGAAGAAGCTTAGAGCGCATTTTGCACAAATGGAGTTTGTACAAATGCAAGATCTTTTTGCAAAAGATAAGGATAGAGCTAATAAAATGAACATTCAGTGGAATGACTTTTTATTGGATTATTCAAAGAATAAGGTTACAGAAGAAACGATGACGTTACTTTTGGAACTTGCTAATGAATTAAAGCTTAAAGAAGCTATTCAGGCAATGTACAAAGGACATATCATTAATACGACTGAGAAGAGAGCAGTGTTACACACTGCCTTAAGAGATTGTTCTAACTCTTCTACAGTAGAAGTTGATGGAGCAAGTGTTATGCCTGATATTCTTGATACTCGAGAACGTATTAAAAAATTCACTAATAGTGTCCTAAACGGTGAATATGTTTCTTATTCTGGTAAGAAGTTTACTGATGTTATTAACATTGGTATTGGAGGATCTGATTTAGGTCCTAAGATGGTTGTTCATGCATTAGCGAATTATCGCAATGAGTTAGGAATGCATTATATTTCTAATGTTGATGATGATTATCTGCAATCAGTTCTAAAGAAACTTGATCCTGAGACAACATTAGTATTGATCGTTTCTAAAACTTTTACTACACAGGAAACTATTGAAAATGCGAAGAAGGTCAAACATTGGTTACAAGTTAACCTTGGAAATGTGGACTTAAGTAACCATTATGTAGGTGTCTCTACAGCAATAGAAGAGGCGATGAGCTTCGGTTTAAATCGTGAGAATATCTATCCAATGTGGGATTTCGTAGGAGGAAGATTCTCTTTATGGAGTGCGGTTGGAGTTTCAATATCATTAGCAGTAGGGTTTGATAATTTTGAAGAGTTATTAGAAGGCGCTTATGCTATGGATTGCCACTTTAAAGAAACAGAGTTTAAAGATAATCTACCTGTTGTTTTGGCTTTGTTGAGTGTATGGTATAATAACTTTTATGGATATGAAACAGAAGCAGTTGTTCCATATAGTCAATTACTAGGTAAGCTTCCAGCACATCTCCAGCAGATGATTATGGAAAGCAATGGTAAGAATAAAGATAGAAGTGGAAACCCTGTCAACTATCAAACTGGTACCTTGATTTGGGGAGAAGTAGGTGTATCTGCACAACATGCTTTCTTTCAATTGTTCCACCAAGGAACTAAAGTTATTCCTATTGATTTCATTGGTTTCGTTAACCCTCATTTTAAAGAAAGCACGAATCACGATATTTTGATGTCTAATTTCTTTGGACAAAGTGAAGCACTATTAAATGGTAAGATAGGGGAAGAATACGAAAGTGATGGAGGGCCTTTTTTGAGTAACTTCAGAGAGTTCTGTGGAAATAAGCCATCAAATACGATTCTAATTCAAAAACTTACACCTAAATCTTTAGGAGAATTGATTGCTTTGTATGAACATAAGACGTTTGTTCAAGGGGTGATTTGGAATATATTTAGTTTTGATCAGTTCGGTGTAGAGTACGGAAAGATTTTGGCAAAGAATATACAAAATGAAATTAAAACTAAAATTATATGCGAACATGATAGTTCTACAGAGTTTTTATTGCGTTATTTTGTAAAAAACAGAATAATAGAATAAGTCTAAATAGTGGCAAAACGTTAATTTTAATGTTTTGGTAACATTGCATATGTATGTTTTTGTACATTTGTCGCGAAAATAATTTTATCACTTACACTTACAAAATGAAAAACTTGAAGAACTGGATGCTATTGATGGTAATGGTATTTACCTCAGTGTCTGCATTTTCACAAAACAAGATCACAGGTATAGTTGTAGACGGTGAATTCCAATCGGGATTACCAGGAGCAACTGTAGTGGTTAAAGGGACTCAAAATGGGACGTCATCTGATATGGATGGTAAGTTCGAATTGACAGTTTCTGGAGATAAAGGAGAAGTAGTTATCTCTTTTATTGGTTA
>JBOFGJ010000305.1:0-3821 GCA_051649065.1 Flavobacterium sp.
TCATGTAATACTGTGACAACAAACTGAATCTTCTGAGCCATACCTTTTGACAACTCTTGAATCTTTTTGTTCCACCATCCTTTGATATCTAATTTATCAAACCAATAGTCTAGCTGACGTTTTGCTTCTGCTTTAGACAATCCTTTAAGTTGAGCTAAATACATTGCTTGCTCTCCTACTTTCATTGTCTTATAAAGCCCACGTTCTTCAGGCATATAGCCGATATCTTGAATATGTCTTGGATTAAGAGGTTGTCCATCTAGCAGGATCTGTCCTGAGTCTGGATAAGTGATTTGATTTATAATACGGATTAAAGAAGTTTTTCCTGCACCATTAGGACCGAGAAGTCCATATATTGTACCCTTAGGTACTGTGAGAGATACTTTATTTAATGCTGTTTTATCAGAATATGTTTTTACCACATCCTTAACTTCTAATATAGGTTGCATCAGTCTAAGTCAATTAATTTCTGTAAAAATAAGTAAATATTTTAGAACCCAAGAATGGGTAGAGGATTTTTAGGTACTATATAAAAAAACCCAACCTTATTTGGAAAAATAAGGTTGGGAAAAATTGCTATGAAAAAGAAAATCCACTGTTTAATAAGTGTCCTACAAATGTATAACTTATTTTCAATTATGAAAACATTTCTCGTACTTTTTCAAAAAAAGATTTGTCATTCTTTGACGGAGTAGGCTTAAAGTTCTCATCCTCAAGCATGTTTTCAAAAAATTCTTTTTGTTCTTTGTTTAGTTTTTTTGGTGTCCAGACATTAATATGCACTAGTAAATCACCATTTCCGTAACTGTTTATACTTGGTAATCCCTTCCCTTTAAGACGTAAAATCTTACCAGACTGAATTCCTTCATCTAATTTGATACGCACGCGACCTGTTACAGAATCTATTTCTTTATTTCCTCCAAGAGCTGCTTCAGCAAAACTAATGTATAAATCGTAGTGCAAATTATCTCCTTCACGCTGTAATGTATCGTGTTCTAATTCTTCTATCACTACTAATAAATCCCCTGCAATACTATTTTTACCAGGGGCTTCATTACCTTTTCCTGATACTTTTAGTTGCATTCCATCAGCTACCCCTGCAGGTATTTTGATTGATACAGTCTCATCACTTACCACCATACCTTCATGATCTGCTCCTGCAGGCTTGTGATCCATTGTTTGACCACTACCTTGACAGCTAGTACATGGAGAAGCTGTTTGCATACGTCCAAATACAGTATTAGCTACACGCATTACTTGACCTGTACCATTACATGTAGGACATGTCTTATAAGTAACTCCTTCTGCCTGAACTTTGCGTTTTACTTTTATTTTCTTTTCAACACCATTAGCAATATCTTCTAAAGTCAATTTCACTTTAATACGTAAGCTAGTTCCTTTCACACGACGTTGACCTCCGCCTCCGCCGCCTCCGAAACCACCAAAGCCTCCACCTCCGAATGCACTTCCGAAGATGTCACCAAACTGGCTAAAGATATCATCCATGTTCATATGACTTCCGCCACCTCCACCGAAGCCTCCCTCGAATGCCTGGTGACCATATTGATCATATCTAGCTTTTTTGTCAGCATCACTTAATATTTCATAAGCTTCTGCTGCCTCTTTAAATTTTTCTTCTGCTTCTTTATCTCCTGGATTTTTATCAGGGTGAAACTCTATTGCCTTTTTACGGTATGCTTTTTTAATAGCTGCTGCATCAGCACCCTTATCTATACCTAATATTTCATAATAATCTTTTTTCATCTTTACTATCTTTTACGTTTATCAGAAATATTATTGTCCTATCACTACTTTAGGGAAACGAATAACTTTATCCCCTAGTTTATATCCTCTTTCGATTACATCTACTACCTTTCCTTTCATATCATCTCCTGCTGGGATTTGTGTCACAGCTTCTGACAAATCGGCATTAAACTCATCTCCTGATTTAATCTCTACCTCTACTAACCCTTTACTTGACAGTGTATCTGTAAGCTTAGTAGCGATTAACTTAATCCCTGTAAGATGCTCACTTTCACCATACTTCTCTAATTCGATAAGTGCACGATTAAAATCATCTAATATAGGAAGCATAGATAACATTACTCCTTCACTAGCAGTACTTAACAACTCTAAACGCTCTTTAGCAGTACGCTTTCTAAAGTTTTCGAATTCAGCGAATAAACGTAAGTTTTTATCTTTTTCGTTAGCCAACTGTTCAGTTAATACTTCTTCAACGCTCTTTACTTCATTCTCAACACCTTCTTGCGTCTCTTGTACTACCTCTTGTTGAATATCCTCTTGTTCTTTATTTATATCTTGATTCTCAGTACTCATAATTGTATGTTTATTATTGTAATTATCTGCTATCTTCATAGCAAATCCTTTGCCAACTTCATATCTCTGTCAATATGACACAATATGTATAGAGGTTAGATCAGCTACTATGATTTAATTTCTAACCTTTATACTAAAAAAGAGGGAACGCTAGTATCACTAGTGTTCCCTCTTTCTTAGTATTACTTCTATTATTAGCCACATAGAATAAAATCATCTAATGCTTCTTCTAATGTTTCAAATCTAAACTCAAAACCAGTATTTCTGATTTTACTGCTATCTACGTATTGCCCTTCCGTTACTAACATTACCTTTTCTCCTAAAGCTAATTTTATCAATCCTTCTGGAATAGCAGGTAGCCATATTGGTCTCTTCATTGCTTTACCTAAAATTTTAGTAAACGCACTATTCGTTAATGGTTGAGGCGCAACACCATTATAGATACCCTCTAATTGATGAGTTAATACATAAACAAATATGTTCACTACATCATTTATATGTATCCAAGAATAGTATTGTTTACCTGACCCCAAAGGAGCTCCTAACCATAGTTTAACAGGTTTTACCATCGTTGCTAATGCACATTCGTGCATATCTAGCACTAAGCCTATACGAATAATACTTACTTTTATTCCTAATGATCTAAAAGCAAGATTCCCCTCTTCCCAACGTTGAACAACAGTACCTAAAAAATTATTAGCTTGCTTAAAATGCTCTTCACTCTGTATCTCATCTATATTACTATAAATCCCAATAGCTGAAGCTCCTATCAACTGTTTTACACAGTGTGGATTACTAGCTAATATCTTATGTAAAAATGCAGTAGGTATAACACGACTATCTAGGATTAGCTGCTTTCCTTTTGCTGACCAAGAATCTGCAATACTAGATCCAGCAAGATGGATTATAACTTCAACTCCATCTAAGCAAGCTAAATCAATCTCTTCTTTATAAGGATCCCAAACAAAGCCTTTCGCATTTTCTACTCCTTTTGAAGATAGTGAGCGAGTGAGATAATGCACCTGATATCCTTGCTCTAATACAGCTCTACATACTCTACTTCCTATAAATCCTGTAGCACCAGTTACAAGTACTTTCATATAATTTAGTTTATTACATACAGTTGTTAGTGAATGATATTACTACTTTTTCTTCACTTTTAATGTCCATTCGAAGTTCATCACAGATACCTGATCTCCATCTGTATTTCTACCTATACTTTTCATCCATACCGTAACTCCTTCTCCTGTGTCAATCGCTTTCTTTATTGCGTCATCTAAGACAGCTCCATCCTCGCAGGTAAAGAAAATACGTCCTGTCGCTTTTTTTGTAAAACTACTATTATTATTAGCAACTAACATAGAAATCTTCTCACCACTTTTGGCTATTTT
This sequence comes from Flavobacterium sp., assembly GCA_051649065.1. Taxonomy (GTDB): domain Bacteria; phylum Bacteroidota; class Bacteroidia; order Flavobacteriales; family Flavobacteriaceae; genus Flavobacterium. The sequence continues at coordinate 3,729 of JBOFGJ010000305.1, forward strand.
TCGCATAACTAAAGCTCCCGTTGATAACTCTGCAGCCATCGCTTGTACAGCAAAATACATAGACTTAAATGGGTTCTGATTTTTCCACCCATG
>JBOFGJ010000306.1:0-7872 GCA_051649065.1 Flavobacterium sp.
GTCTGTCGCCGAATTAAGAAGCAATGATTATAAAATGATGAACAAGGCGTTGTTTACGTTCTTAGATTGTTTAGTTGAGGAAATAATGGTTGACAGTAAACAGTTTCTAAGTAGCGTTTAAAAGATTATTATATTTATGAGAGAGAATGTGGATATGTGCTACTTTGTAGAAATACGCGTCACGGATTACTCTTCCATCACGCCGCCTGTCCCATTCACTAAAAGAGTCCATTGGACTCTTTATTGGTCACAGACCGTAGTCAAAACTATGCACTTTAGTGCATTTAGCTTTCAGCTTCTAAAAAACCTTTCGGCTTTGATAGCTTTGTAAGAATGACAAACAAAGTTCTATAATGAAAGTTAAGCTGTGCATTAGTGGGTAACAGTTTTAGGTTATATTCAGTTCTGTACTTCCACCCAGACAGACTTTAGTCTGCTTTAACAAACTATGGACTTTCAGTCCATAGTGGTTTATTTACTCTCTGCCCTGCGACAACGCTAGTACTGTGGCTACTGTGTGGAGACGCAAAATATTGACACCTCTACATTGACACACTGTGTGCACACTTTGCCCGCAGGGCAGACAATTCCTAATTCTTAATTTTAAATTCTTAATTGGAGCGCAGCGACTACCCGTCTAATTGCATCTCCACACATTCTTTATTCTCCAGTACTAAATCGATAATATGATCTAAGATTATCTGATCCCCCATAGATATCGTTGCTTCCATTTTTTCTGGACTGTGATAATATATAGATACACTGTAGATATCTAACGTATCATACCAATCTGATCTAACCTTGTTTCTAAGGAATGGCATATATTGATTCTTCTCGCTATTATAGAAGTCTATAATCGGCTTGCGTACACTAGCTAACCAATTCATATATTCACGTATCAATAACTTATCTGCATCTGTAAGTGCAATAGAAGATCTGATTTCATATCTATTCCCTGCACAATATTTATTAAAAATAACTACTTTCTTTGCATTCAGATTATACGTGTATAAAGTGTCCTCTATAAGGATAAAGTCATCAATAGTCAACTTAGCCAATACCTTTATCTGCTTAAGTTTTCGGATATCCTTTAAACCGAAAGTATCCCCATGTGTTTTTGCTTTTTGACCAAATATAAATAATTTGCTCTTCACTGTTGAATTATCGATCTCAAGTAAAATATCATATGCTGACTGCCACCATTCTAACAATGCGTAGATATGTGACTGCATTACGAGGTTTTTATTCGTTGGTTCTAATTCTTGTAATTCATAAAGTAAATCAAATAGGTCCTCAGCAATTTCTTTCGTATTATAAGCCTCTCTAAACTTTTTAGAAAGTGCATTATATCTTTTATTATATGTAGTAAAACTCATTCTATAATATAACTAGTTTTTAGTGGGTAATTATCCTTTTCATCTATATGTCAATCCTCTATTACAACAAAAAACAATCCATACTAAGGATAATAGTTTTAAATAAGAGTGCCTTAACACTAATCAAAGATAAAGAAAAGAATAATCGATTATCTTTGCCAATTACTTTTTTAGTGAATAATAAAATTCTGATTATAAATAATCCCAGTGTTTACAACACTTTACACAATAAATAATTTTAACAAATACAACTTAATATTATCACTTAAAGTATTAAATCACCTTCTGAAAATATATTTATTTTATCAGAAACCTATTAAGCAACATTATATGACCAAAATAAACAACCAAGCATTCTCTGGCTATGAGAAATTCGTAATCTTTATCTTAGCCATTACACAATTTACTGTTATTCTAGACTTTATGGTTATGGCTCCTTTAGGAGACCTATTACTAAAGAGCCTTTCGATGAGCACGAAAGACTTTGGGATAGCTGTATCCGCTTATGCCTTTAGTGCAGGAGCAGCAGGATTACTGACGGCAGGGTTTGCTGATAAATATGACCGTAAGAAACTATTGCTATTCTTCTATATAGGTTTTATAATTGGAACATTGTTCTGTGGATTAGCAAACTCATACGTAACATTAGTACTAGCCCGTATATTCACAGGTCTATTCGGTGGAGTGATAGGTTCTATCTCTATGGCTATTATCACAGATATCTTCTCCCTAAAGCAAAGAGGACGAGTAATGGGGTTTGTGCAAATGGGGTTTGGAGCAAGTCAAGTATTAGGTATTCCTATAGGGCTATATATCGCTAACAAATGGTATTGGGAAGCGCCTTTCTTTATGATTGTATGCTTATCAGTAATCATCGCTATTGCAATAGGATTATACTTAAAACCTGTAAACGAACACTTAAAAAACACACATCTTCAAAAAAGACCTATTGCTCACTTATGGCATACCATTAAGAATAAAGATTACCGCATCGGATTTATGTCTATTACAATGTTATCTGTAGGAGGATTTATGATGATGCCTTTCGGAACAATATTCGCAGTCAATAATCTAGGAGTACATCCAGATCAACTACCTATTATGTTTATGATATCAGGGGTAGCTTCACTAACATTAATGCCGTTTATAGGTCGTTTAAGTGATAGAGTAAGCAAGTTTAAGTTGTTTGCTTTTGCCTCTATCTGGCTAATGATAGTATGTGTGGTATATACTAATCTATTTCACATCCCATTCTGGCTAGTAATTGCTATCAATATCCTAATGATGATCGGTATTATGAGTCGTATGGTACCATCCTCTGCCTTAAACAGTGCAGTACCTGATAGCCCTGACAGAGGAGCTTATATGAGTATCACTTCTTCTCTACAACAGATATCAGGAGGTATAGCTGCTGCCATAGCTGGTATGATCGTTTACCAAGAACATGAGAATAGTCCACTGATTAACTATGATATCGTTGCTTACGTATTAGTTGGAGTCTCTATAGTAAGTATTATCTTAATGAGTAGAGTCAATAAATTAGTTCACAACAGGTATGTAGTAGTGAAAAATGATTAATAACTGTTTCAAAACAGTAATATAAAAGGGAAATACATAACTGTATTTCCCTTTTATACTTTTATATCATCTCTATTTCCTGTTCTCTACTTCCCTTATACTAATGCTGTAATACAAGCAAACAATCCAAATAACACGCCTGGAGCATTTGCTAATGCAATAGGCCAATCTTTCTTCTTAAACCCATACATCACCCATAAGGTACAGTTAATAGCTGCTACTAAAGGTTGGATATAATCACTCTTGTTACCGTTTAGATTACCTATGATTTGCGGGATATAAGATACATACATCGCAATAGCCATTACTGTAGCTACAATGCCTAATATTCTAATAAACTTAGTGTCTTGTGTTGCTTGTGCCATAGTAAATATGTTTTAGTATATCTCAATTTACAAAAAACAAACAGAACACACTAACTAACAGTAGTTTATTATAGTGAACTTATTGCTAATCGCTCTTGGGCTAATAAACGCTCTTCGTCTTCTTCATCAGCATCTACTTCTGTCACCAATGTCCAAACACTAGGCGTCATCTTAAGATAACGAGCTAATAGATTCTCTCTTTCTATCCTCACCATTATTCTTCTTAGACAAGTAAGAAAGCCATTTGAATAACTATCAAATAATTGGTTGTCATCTAGACTATCCATTATCCTAAAGTATTCATCCTCTATAGGACTGTATAGTTCTTCCCATAGTACATTAATCTCAGGGATATATTCTTCTATCTCTACATATGTCCAATCAGGAGGATAATACCCCCTAGCCTTATTCATCTCATCTGTATCAAAACTCAGTAATATATGCCCGTAGAAAGAATGGCAGTTATAGGCGAATGAACAGAACTGTTCTTCTTTTAACGTTGAATCAGCGATTAGCTTTATAGACTTCTTTGTCAATAAATACACTGTTTCTTCAAATTGATACTTCTTCTCAAAAGCACTCCAACTAAGCGTTTCTGCCATCGTTTTATATATTTATTAATATCTCCATTTCTGTACAGTATTCTCCCCTATTAAACCTATCACAATATCCTCTGTCCAACGGTCTACTTCTTCCTGATCAATATCGCCAAATAGGTCTGTCTGTGCTAGTATTAAACAGCATTTAAGATAATCTTCGAAGTCAAGGAAGAACTTCGTAATATAAGGTCGAGTATCGTGATCAAAGTAGTAAATCTCCTTAGTCTCTTTGTGAAAACAGAACATATTACCATTACCTAAATAATCACTAAAGGTTATCAAGTATGGCAATACCGCAAGATCTTCTTCTGTAAAACTTGGCCCATACTGTGGATTAGGTGCCCATATTTCTTCTAGATATTCTATCTCTGTTAAGTCAATAAGTTCTTCTCCAATATCTGCTACACCAAAAGTCAAATAGAACAACTTTAATGATTCTGGTAAAGTAGTTTCTAGTCTTTTTTCTAGTTCTTCTATCTCTTGTATTGTACAAGGCACAGCACTCGATTTGCTCCAATTAGAGGTTAGAGAATCTATAATTAACTTTGTATTTACTTCCCATTTCGGATCACCTATATGATTAAAAGGAATGATAACATCTTCTTTCTTATTCACTTCTACGCATTCCATATTAAAACATTTAAATTCACTAATATTAAACAACTTAAAGAGTCTATCTAAAGTGATACTTTATATTAAAAATACCAACTCCACTCTTGTCCTTTGCTTAAAAACTGATTGATTAAATATAAGAATACAGCTTCTTCACTGCGATATTCGACTAGGTATTTGTTCCAAGTATTACTACTTAGTTCTACCTTGTTCTTCTCGCTATCCTGATACTCCCAAGCACCGAAAATATTCTTTTTAAACGAGGCTGATTCTCTACCTGATTTATAGTTATACGTTCCTAATATATCTTTACCGATCGTTCTTTTGATTCCTCTAGATTTGTCTTCGTATACTTTATTGCCAAAGAAGTCTGTACTATACTCTACTTTATTTCCTCTGTTATCTTCAATAATCGTTTTGCCTGAGAAGTCTATTTTATAACCTGCTTCGTAGCCTAATACATTCTTAAATCTAGCAACATGATCAACTAAGAACATCTTTCTTTTATCCTCTTGATCTAGTAGTTCAGGATACTCTTTCTCGACATATTCTTTTGAGTATTCTACTTTATTACCTCTATTATCAGAAAAGACAAGGCCTCCGAAGAAACTCTTCTCTAGTTTTGCCGAATAACCGTAATGATAATAGGTCAGATTATTCTTATAATCCACATCTATCTTCTGTGCCTTAATAGAACCTGCCGTAAGTAAAGCAGCAGATAATAATAAGGTGCTGAATAGTGTTTTAAAAGGTTGTGTCATATGTAGTGTTCTTTTATAAAACTAGGTTAAGGTAGTAAATACTTGCCTTTAGTGCAAAAAAAAAGTTTAAGGACATTACCTTAAACTTTCTTCTTATTTATCTAGTAGGACACAGACTATTCTTCAACGTCTGAACGAACGTCGCAAATCTCTTCTACTAATTCAGGATACAGCTTTTGTAACTCTGTACCTCCTTTTATTTCTCTATTCATCTTTACTTCTACATCGTCATATCCTACTACATCAGGATACCCTTCATAGATAATATCTCTGATTTCTTCAGATTCTTCTACTCCATTCATCTCTTCGTTAGCAAGATCGGCTACATATAATAGCTCTTCTCCATCACAGTCACCGATATCAAAGCTATATTCTCCGTTAACGAATGCCTGAATATCTTTCGTTATTGCATCTACAAAGTCTTTCCCTTTTAATAAAAGCCAACATCTAAAATAGATAAAAGCATCATCAGATATAGAATCATCGAAGTCTATCACTCCCTCTTCTACGTCAAACTCATTATTTAAAACAATGTATAACTCAGCTATCTCTGCTTTATATAGTTTATGCAATTGTTGTTGCATAACTTTCTCGAAAACAACTAAATGATCTTTATCTGTCTTACTTAAGATATCAATCATTTGATCAATATGTTCGTCTTGGTCATAATCTTCCCAATCGCAATCTTTCTGTTCGTTAGACTCATCTATTACTTTCCAAAAGAAGTTGTCTTGTTCTTGTTGTGTTGCTTTGATAATACTCATATCTCTGTATTTTTAAGGTTCTGTTTTACTTCAATAAAATTATACATTATATTCTAGATAAACCGCCCTTTTTAGAGTTATTTATTAGGAAACCACTCCTTGTCAAAAGATTTCTTCTGAAATATTATATTTCCTATATCAACATTGAATATTCCCTTGTCTTTTGATTTATAAGTATAGTTATCATACGCCATACAACAAGAGATCAGTACTTCCATATTAGCATCGTCATTAGCTGTAATAGCATAGTTATCCCCTGCAAACCAAGACACTGCTTGCTTATCCCACCACGCGATCTGCTTTCCGTTCTCAAACACAGAACACTTCCTACCTCTATGTGGGTAGATATCATATACTCTATTCTGATATGTACATTGATAATGCGTCTGCCAATATGACTTCATCTCTAATACAGCTTCCTTCCCTTGACTATCTGTCAGCACATAAGTAGGATAGATAAAAAAGAACTTCTTCTTGACTTTAAAAGCTTGTTGTCTAGTTTGTTCTGAAAACAAGTGTATTTCAGCGAAGAGTTTAAATATCTTCTGTTCTCCGTAGTACTTCTTTTCTCTATTTACATAGATATCATATTTACTTCCAATAGAGATTTTTTGTTGATTGATATCAATAATCATTTAATGTAGTCTTCTAATTACAGAGTAAAGCTAAGTCATAAATCTGAAAAAGGCATCTAATTATACAATTAAATGCCTTTTAAACTATTTTTTAGATAACTATCGCTCTTTCATTGCTAAAGTCATTCCATTCTTTATTCTTTCCGATTAATTCTAACGTTTCTATTAACTGATAGACCTCTTCATAAGAATTGTAAAGAGCTATTGGCGCTAATCGAATCACATTAGGCTCTCTAAAATCAGGAATAACATTGTGTTTCTTTAACGCTAGGCAGATACGATAAGCTTCCTCGTGTACTAAAGCAATATGTCCTCCACGCTTAGCATCCTCTGTTCCGTTACTATAAGAATAGTTATAATCTTTTAGGCAAGTATCGATAAGATACATCATATATGCTGTAAGATTAAGTGATTTGGCTCTTACATTTTCCATCCCCGCCTCTTCATAGATATTTAATACCCCTTCTAAAGGTGCCATAGAGAATATATTAGGTGTTCCTGTCTGATAAGCTGTGATATCTAAAGCTTGATCAAACTGGTGTTTTAACTGAAACTGTGTCTCATCTTTATTACCAAACCACCCAGACAGACCTACTTGCTTATCGAAGTGCTTCTTATTAACATAGATACCTGCTGTAGATCCTGGCCCTGCTGATAAATACTTATAGTTACACCATATAGCGAAATCAGGCTGAATAGCCTCAAAGTTATGCGATACAGCTCCTATAGAATGACATAAATCAAATCCGATATAGATACCTCGCTTATGCGCTTCTTTAGTTAAGCGCTCCATATCTAAAAGTTGTGAACTGCGGTATAATACAGAAGGCAATAAGATAACTGCTACATCGTCTGTCATAGCTGCTATAATAGCGTCTTCATCTATAAACACGCCATTATTGCTATTGACTACTTTTACTACCTCGTCTACTTTCATCCCTTTTAATAAGACTTGGCTATCTATAGCATATCTATCTGTAGGGAAGTTTAGATCATCTACCAATATCTTATAGCGCTCCTTAGTCGGTCTCCAAAATGTAGCGATCGCTTGATGAATATTCAGTGTCGTATTAGCCGTAATCATTACTTCATTTTCTCCTGCATTGATTAGTTTCCCTACGCGATTACCTAAGTTCTTACCATAGTTAAAGTAATGTCCATTATCTACATTCCATATTAAGA
>JBOFGJ010000307.1:0-7734 GCA_051649065.1 Flavobacterium sp.
ATTGTTAAGTTTACAATAACCTTACCATCTTTGAACTCACCAAAGAATCCACTGATATTACCCACCATCTTAGCGAAGAACTCAGCTTTAAGTTTCTCATCTCTTCCAGCATCATTAGTACTTACAGTAGCAGTTTCTACTACGAAGTTAGCTCCTTTTAAAGCTTCTTCTAAAGTAGCAGCATCAGCTTTCACTTCATTTAATTTGATAGAAGAGAAAGTTCCTTTAACCCCAACTTTCTTAGGAGTTTTAAATGCAGTCCACTCCATTGAATAAGTTAACTCTTTAGCTGCAGGAGCTTCAGTTTCTACTTGCTCAGTTGTTGTTTCTGTTGTCGTTTCAGTATTAGCATCTTTTTTCTCTCCACAAGAGATTGCAAAAGCCCCTATTAGAGCTAAAGCTAAAAAGGATTTTTTCATAAATATTGAGTTTTAATTTGATAACGTCTAAAGTACTACTTTCAGTACATTTAATTCTTAATTAAACATTAATTTTTTCCATAACCTCTTTGAGGTTATCTATCCTTGCTAAAATAACAACAATAAAAAAGACGCCGATTAAGGCGTCTTCTATATGTAATTATTTTAGCTTATTTCTTCTCAGGTATTTGAGTTAAAATCTCTAATAAGAATTTCCAATATTTCTGTACAGATGCGATGTTAGCACGTTCTACAGGAGAGTGAGCTCCACGAATAGTAGGTCCAAAAGAAATCATATCCATATCAGGATAATTAGTTCCTAAGATACCACACTCTAATCCAGCGTGACAAGCTACTACACTTGGTTTCTCTCCTACTTGTTTTTCGTAGATATCTACTAATACATCTAAGATTTCAGATTCCGAGTTTGGAGTCCATCCTGGATAAGAACCAGAAAACTCTACTTCACATCCCATTAATTCGAATGCTGAACGCAATCCGTTAGCTACATCTAATTTAGATGATTCTACTGACGAACGAGTTAAACACTTCACTACTAACTTCCCATCTCCTAATTCTACCTTAGCGATATTATTAGATGCTTCTACTAGATCTTCGAAGTCAGGAGCCATACGATATACACCATTATGAGCTGTATACATTGATCTCACGAAGAAGTACTGTGCCATAGAAGGCATTACTAACTTAGGAGTCTCTGCTTCTTCTAATCTATCAAATACAACTTCGAAGTCAGGATCTACAATATGTAACTCAGCTTTGATCTCATCTACGATAGACATCATATCAAATACGAATGCCTCGTCAAAAGTACTAGCGATAATCACCTCAGCTACACTCTCTCTAGGAATAGCATTACGTAAACTTCCTCCTTTAATCTTAGCAATCTGTAATCCAAAGTTATCAAAAGCATCAAATAACAATCTATTCATTATCTTATTTGCATTCCCTAACCCTTTGTGAATATCCATACCAGAGTGACCTCCTTTAAGACCTTTCACTGTGATTCTATACCCTACAGATCCTTCTGGAGTAGCTTCTTCATCGTATTCAGCAGATGCAGTTACATCCACACCACCAGCACATCCTATATCTATCTCGTCATCCTCTTCAGTATCTAAGTTTAAAAGAATTTCTCCTTCTAACATACCACCTTGAAGACCTTTAGCACCAGTCATTCCAGTCTCTTCATCGATAGTAAATAAAGCTTCGATAGCTGGGTGAGGGATCTCATTACTCTCTAAGATAGCCATAATAGAAGCCACACCGATACCGTTATCAGCACCTAATGTAGTACCTCTAGCTCTTACCCATCCTTCTTCTACATACATATCTATTCCTTGTGTGTCGAAGTCAAATACTGTATCGTTGTTTTTTTGGTGAACCATATCTAAGTGTGATTGCATCACAATAGTCTTTCTGTTCTCCATTCCTTTAGTAGCAGGCTTTTTAATAATAACATTACCAACTTCATCTTTTATAGTTTCTAAACCTAAAGACTTACCAAAGTTCATCATAAACTCAATCACACGCTCTTCTTTTTTTGAAGGACGTGGCACTGCGTTTAGATCAGCGAACTTGTTCCATAAGTTCTTAGGCTCTAATCCTCTAACTTCTTGACTCATATCTTAATCTCTTTAATTATTCAAAATATCACTTCAAATTTAGAACATTCTAAACAAATACAAGCCAATTACCTAATAAAATTCAACAATCTGAATGTAAATATAAATCCTTCTATCTACCTCACTTAAACATTCCTTTTAAGCAAAAAACACTCTTTCCCAATCTATTACAAAAACATTACACCTTAAATCTGCAGATAATATTTAAACGAGAATCAATTGTACAAAACAGAGCAAAATTAGTGATTAAAGCACACTGTCGTGTGGTTTTAGAGCTAAGTGAAGCTATATAAAGTAGAATTTATTCACAGTAAATGGTAGTTGCAGATTTAAGGTTATATTTAAATTTGTATTTTTGCATCACCATTAAGATGATTTTTTTTTCTTTAAAAATCATTTGCCCCTATCTCATCAGGATTACAACTATTCTACCCTATCCAAATCCACCTTATTAATAGCATCTTTAAAGTTGTTCTTCTTATCTTGGTTTATATGAATGTATACTGATAGCATTGTCAGAGCATAATGACTCCATTAAAAAGCTTGTTTCAATGGAGTCATTACGGACTCACTATGGACTCACTATGGACTCACCTAAACCAAAACAGCATAAAATGTGTCTCGATTATCCTATTAATGTATGATTTTATTATTTTTAAAATTAACCTAGAAGAATGGTTTAAAAAAACTTAGACACTCATATTCAATGATTTGCAAATTTACACAATAAAAACCAACTATTTTTACTACACCCTATATTTTGTTATCAATTAATACCATATTTGCTAATCTCCTTTAGATTGTAGACTTAATATATCCTTAATTGACAAAGATGATATCACAAAGTTAAGATAATAAAAAAGGGCTTCCACATAGTGAAAACCCTTCTTTAAAATCAACTATAAAAGTTACGATAAATTCTTTAAATTACCTAAGAATGCACCACGTACACAGAATATCTCTCTGACATCTTGAGGTTTTACTACTAAATTATCGTATGTCTCATTATCACTAATAAATGATAAATCTCCATTCTCAGTATAACGTTTAAATCTGTAGCAAAGTACTCCTTTACCTTCGATTACTACTACATAAATACCCCATGGTTTTATATCTTCTAGCTCTATTTTCTTTGTCAACACATATGATGATACTTTCACTGTAGGATACATATTCTCAGCCGAAATTTGGAATGCTGTATCTACTTCTTCTTCTGTTGGGAATACAAAACTTGGTGATGTAGCCCATGTTCTTTCTGGATTTAAGAAATACTCAAAGTGGTGATCTACCGAAATCATTTTGACCTTTCTCTTTTGTAAGTCTGTATTAAACACTTTATGTGTATTTGAGAAAAACAATTCATTCAAATCTATCTTGTGTTCTTTACACAAGTTCATAATCTTTTCATATTGTAACGTTTCTCTAGACTTCCATGATGAAACAGTATTTGGTTTTACTTCTAATATATTAGCTAATTCCAAATCAGTTTTAATTCCTAATAACTGTTTTAATTTCTTGATAACACTTTCACTACTTTTCATACTTTTCACAATTTATTAATTCACTAACTTTTTCCCTACGATAATCGCACATTGACAACAAAACAATTACTGTGCCAAAAACAAAAAAGACGAAAAAAATAAATTAATTACAATAAACCAAAATAAAAATCAACCACAAATAACTACAAATCAATAAATTACGATTAAAATAAAATAAAATACATAACTTCAATATTTTCACTAATCAAATAATCTTACCACTAATAGATACTATCAAGTGAATTAAAACTTATTATAAGTTCACAAATAATAAGGTTATAAGCACTCTTTAACTATCACTTCTATTTTCTACTACACTATAATAAATAGGAATAATAACTCAAATAAATAGCATTCTATTAAAACTAATAATATCAACTCATCTCTCTTATAATCCTATTTAGAGGAGTTAACTCTGCTGGTTGTTGCAATTAAAAAATAACTTTTTAACGTACTCAAGGGAAACAAAAGTTGCTTCTGTTTTAAATATAATTTTCTTTATACAAACATAAAATATTCACCAATACACCATACATCGTGTATATTTTTTCAACTAAAACCACTTATAGTAATTTTTTATGTTATAAAATTTCATTAATTAACGTATTCTACTCAACAGAAAAATAGTTTGAATATTGAAATAAAACACATACAAACTTGCTTTTTACAATATTTAATCACCTAATGTGAATATCACATTTATAGCTTTTATCTGAGTATATATATTCTCATTTAGTGACTAATTCACTAAATGCTAATTCCTTATTCATTTTGCAATCCCCATTTTTCGCTATTTCGTCTCTATATCTCTATAAAATGACTTATCAACTCTGTTATTTGCAAAACAAGTCCATTTTGCAAATAATTGTCAGTAAATATATCTCAACTATCAATCATATAATAAGCCATTAATCTCATCATAATTAACTTTCACGAAACAATACCTTTTTATAATACTCCTATTCTTAAATATAGAATTAGTAAACACCTAATAGTAGGGGCTATTTTGATTATAGTACTTTGACTTAAATCCAGATCAAGCATTAGCCAAATACTGCAAAGTATTTCTACTTCATATCTCTTTCATTTATATGTCTATCGCTTAATCTGGGTTAAACCAAAAAAAGAGGATCATCTCTCGACGTCCTCTTTTAATCCTGAATTACAAATAGATATTCTATTATCGGTTCAGGGTAAAGTACAAATAAAAAAATACTATGCACTCTCACCTGCATAGCGCATCAAACTAAGTAATTATTTTATCAATATAATTTCTATTATAATTTTGTTCCTTTTTATATTGAGATGGAGATACTCCCATTACACTTTTAAACTGTTTGCTCAAATGGCTTAAATCGTTATAATACATCTTATTGGCAATCTCTAATAAAGTCATTTCACCATATGATATATACTCCTTCACACGCTCAATACGTTGATAGATATAAAACTTCTCTATCGTAATAGACTCTCTCTCCGAAAACAGCTTACTTGCGTAACTATAATCTATCGCTAGATTCTCTGATATCAAATAAGATAGTTTAGTAGCCAATCTACTATCCTTCTGAACAATATCAAGAATCAACTGTTTAATATTCTCTATGATGATCTCTTGCTTCTCCACTAACAACTCAAATCCTAACGATTGTAATCTTTCCTCAAAACTCTTAAGCGTCTGTTCACTTAAATTGTACATGAGTGCCACTTTACCTAACTGCACCTTTGCCTCTAGTATTCCTAACTTTTTAAGTTCTTGTTCTATGACTAAAACGCATCGATAGCAAACCATATTTTTAATGTGTAAAATAACTGAATACTCCATGTCTCCTCTTTTTAAAAAGGAGTGCCGAATGACTAATCAGCACTCCTATTATTATTAACCTAGTTTTCCTTCAGCTACAAATTTCTTGTAGTTCTCTTCATTTTCGAAGTAAGCTACTTCTCCATTGTTACCGATTATAACGATGTAAGCCTCTGCTTTATCCACTGATTTTAATGAATAAGGATCTACAGCTGCACGTACAGTTGCATCCTGTGGGATTCTTGTTTTACACATTTCACAACATCCGTAGTACATTTTTCCTTCGTGCTCTACTTCTAATTGTTTGTTCCCCATGTAAGCATCATTTACCATACACACTAAATCACTTGGAACAGCATCACCTTTTTTAAACTGTCCATTTGAAGCCATAGCTCCAGCAGGTTCTTCGTTTTTGTGCATTGAATGCATGTCGTGGTTTGCATGATCAGCATGTTTTTCTTGTACAGGAGCTGCTTCTACTACAGCTTCTTTTTTCTCCCCACAAGCGATAGTAAGTAAACTTAATCCTACTACTGCTAAACTTCTAATTGCAAATGTTCTCATAATCATCATTTTTATTACATTAATTTTTGTTCATTCATTATCTCTTCTGTTGCCATCTTTAAGATTTTAGCACCTGGTGTTATATCACCGAATACCTCTATCATCATTCCGTTTACACGTCCTTTAGCAACTTTTATATGGTAAGCTGTACCATTCTTTACCTCTATTATATACATCCCAAGATTGCTATCTACTAAAGCTGACTTAGGAACAAAGAACGTAGGCTCAGTACTTTTTAAGTTCACAGTAGCGTCTGCTATCATATTGGGCTTAAGTAAATGCTCATCATTACTGATATCAGCTTGGATCTGCTCAGAACGCAACTTTAAGTCTAAACTTCCTGCCTTACGTGTTACTACACCTGTAAACTCTTTTTGTGGCAGCGTACGCACTTTAAACTTCACAGTATCTCCTTCTTTTACATAAGGTGTATTAGCCTCCGAAATAGATAAGTTTAAACGCAACTTACCTGTATCCTCTACGATAAGAAGTGGCAACTTGCTCATCGGCCCTACATAAGCTCCTTTATCTACCTGTCTATCTGTAACTACTCCGTCAAATGGCGCTCTAATCACTAAGTACTGATCGATATTTCTCATCTCCTCATACGCTGATTTAGATGCTGCTAACTGTGCTTTATCTGCTAGCATCTTAGCAGTTACTTGCTCTAAATAATCAGGTGCGATCGCTCCCTCCGTCTGATTTGCTTTTAAAGTTCGATCATAAGTTGCTTTAGTTGCAATATAGATTGCCTCTTGCCCCTTCCACTTAGACTGTGTATTCGCTAACTGTGCTTGTATCTCAGGAGCGTCAAGTATCATCATCACTTGTCCCTTCTTTACTGTACTCCCAATATCCACTTTTAGGTCAGTCACATAACTGTTCACTTTAGCAAATATCTCAGTACGCTGGTCTGCTCTTAACTCACCAGGCAGTTGCAAGGGAACAACAGGATTCATCTTCTCTATCGTTACTGTTTCCATTTTATTCATCGTCATACTCATACCTCCCTTTTCATCTTTTGCGTCTTTTACTTCAGGTGTATTCTTATCTGCACACGCCGTAAATACAACAAGGCTAACAAGTGTTATATATAATCTTTTCATTTTCTTATTTATTTTCAATAGGTGAATAATGAGTGCTTTCTTCGTCTTCTGGGTCTAATGATGGAGATATTCTATCCACTTTATTCATTACCCAAGCAAATACCATCGGCAAGATGATTAATACAGATACAGTAGAAGCTAACAACCCTCCGATAACTGCTCTTCCCAGTGGTGCTACCTGCTCACTTCCTTCTCCGTGTCCTATCGCCATTGGCAACATACCTGCTATCATCGCTATCGTCGTCATCGCAATTGGTCTAATACGAAGTTTTGTTGCTTCTATAGCCGCAGCTGTTGCTGTCCATCCTGTTTTTCTCAATGTCTCCGCATTATTAATCAACAGTACAGCATTGGCAATAGACACCCCGACTGACATAATGATTCCCATATAAGACTGTAGATTAACAGTAGATCCCGTTGCTTTCAGTAATAATAAAGACCCCAACATAACGAATGGCACTGTAGTCAAAATCACAAACGACACTTTAAATGATTGGAAGTTGGCTGTAAGCATCAAGAAGATTACTACAATAGCGATTAACAATCCACTTGCCAAGCTATTCATTGTATCATCTAACACTGGAGCCATACCCATTAACTGTACGTTTACTCCTTTTGGCAATTCACCTAACTCAGCTATTACTTTTTCTACATCTTCTT
>JBOFGJ010000308.1:0-2255 GCA_051649065.1 Flavobacterium sp.
GATGCAAATTACTAGATACAAAATTCTGTTTGACCGAGAGGAGTTAATTTTGTATCAGAAATTTGTGCCGTAATTGACCACTTAGGAGTTAAAGCCTTGATTTTTTTTGTTCCTTTTTTTCATCAAGGAAAAAAAGTAAAGAAAATGCGTAGCAAAAGAATTAATAAGTAACATAGACAATCTCTATTACAATCCCAACTTCCAACTACTTTTTTTAACTATATTCGCTTCTATAAAAATGAATGACTATGACCAAGAGTGAGAAAGTACAGTTCGCTATGGACACCCTAGATGCTCTATACCCTGAAGTACCAGTGCCATTAGACCATAAAGACCCATACACCCTACTTATAGCTGTATTATTATCAGCACAGTGTACAGACGAACGAGTAAATAAAATAACTCCACTCCTATTCGCTAAGGCTGATAATCCATACGATATGATAAAGCTAACCGTAGAAGAAATCCAAGATATCATCAGACCTTGTGGATTGTCACCAATGAAGTCTAAAGGGATCCATGGGCTATCTCATATTCTTATTGATAAGCATAATGGCCAAGTACCACAGGATATGGCTGCCTTAGAAGAGCTACCTGCTGTGGGGCATAAGACTGCAAGTGTAGTGATGTCTCAGGCTTTTGGTATTCCAGCATTTCCTGTAGATACGCATATCCACAGACTAATGTACAGATGGAACTTCTCTAATGGCAAGAGCGTAGAACAAACCGAAAGAGACGCCAAGCGCCTATTTCCTGAAGACAAATGGAACTTATTGCATTTACAATTAGTTTGGTACGGACGTCAGTACTCACCTGCTCGTGCATGGAATCTAGAGGTAGATATTATCACAAGTGTTATCGGTAGAAAGACTGTAATCAACGAATACTATAAGAAAAAAGGAATCAAATAGAGAACATCTCTACTACATAATACAAAAGAGAGGTTAACTTAATGGAAAAGTTAACCTCTCTTTCTTTTAACCCAGAATAGGTTTAGTTCTCTTTCGAGTAAAGCGATAGATTGTTTACTAAACCGTCAAGTCCTACTAGACTTAACGCTCTTGAATAGCTTAATAGGAATTTAATGGTTTCTTCTTTTGGCAAAGTAAAACCTTGTTGTTTCGTTACGTAATTTTTCTTCATATAAAGATGTTTTGTTGTTTTATACTATGATAACGACAAAACATCTCCAAATATTATATCTCTGTCAAAATAATATTTTTTGCATCAATTAATTTTCTTAAATTAAGCAATGCATATCTCATTCTACCCAAAGCAGTATTGATACTTACATCAGTTAATTCAGCTATCTCCTTGAAACTCAAATCTTGATACATACGCATCGTGATTACTTGTCTCTGATCTTCAGGAAGTTCTTTAAGTAGCAAATGTAAATCTGCTTCTATTTGCCCTTGAATCAAATCTCCTTCTACTGTATTGGAGTCATCTTTTAAAAACGAGAATATAGGCATCTCTTCAGAATCATATTGAAACTGAACGCGTTTTTCCTTTCTATAGTGATCCATTACTAGATTATGTGCAATGCGTATCACCCACGGAAGAAACTTACCCTCTTCGTTATAACGCCCTGATTTAAGGGTATTTATTACTTTAATGAATGTATCTTGGAAAATATCATTTGCCAACTCGGCATCTGAAACTTTAGAAAAGATAAAACCATAAATCTTAGACTGATGTCTTTTGATCAAAACCTCTAATGCGCCCTCACCACCTGCAATATATAATGTTACAAGGGTTGCATCAGGCATATTTATATATACCATACCAAATTTCCTTTTAAAACTGTAAATAGATTTTTATAAAGTAATTTTGTAGAATAGGCTATGATTTTTTATTGTTTATCGGGACAAATATATAAAATTATATTTGTTAAAATAAATAAAAAATAAAAGTTTTTTTTAGAACTTATAACGACAAAGTATAAGATATCACGCCTTTTAAGCAGGATATGTCAAAAATCACATATCTTAATATTATCCAAATGAAATAATCACAACATTAAGTGTTATTGACTGTGAAAAACACAATTCTTATTTCATTAAAATTAACACTTATCCTCTATCCATATCGTTAATTCATTCCTGTTCAGATCTAATAGCCTGATTAACTTCACTTGTACTTATTTACTTCTTTGGTACGCAGTAGCCCATAGAGAAAGGGAAACAGAGAACATAATCTTTCATAGTTACTAGATAGACTATATCATATCTCCAAGTATTATTCGTAATACGATA
>JBOFGJ010000309.1:0-1248 GCA_051649065.1 Flavobacterium sp.
TTAAGAATAACGTACCAGTACAGAGTGAAGCAAGTGTATTAGCAGTAAAACAATACAATCCTTCTACACATGATGTATTTGATAAGATAAAACGACCAGACAAAACTGTTTATGAAGCTATATTAGATGCTAATGGCGACGAAATGACAGACGCTGATGGTAATGTACAGTATAGACAAAAAACAGTCTTAGTTAACCGTGTTGCTGTTTCAATGCAACAAACTATTGTATCATTACGCAAACACTTCATGAATTTAAGAGGTAGCGAACTTTCAACAGATAACGAACAAAGTACGCTTTTAGATGCAGTTATAAGGCAACGTAAAGAGGTTAAGTACAATTATAAGATTGAAGAAGTTGCAACACGTGTAATGAGTGAGTTGCAGTGTGCCGAGATGTGGTGGTATGATGAAGATGAAAAAATAAAGATGCGTGTTTTATCGCCTGAGAAAGGCGATTTGTTATTGCCTATATTTGATAAGGATAATAACGATATGACTGCGTTTGTTCGTAAATACACTGTAGAAGATGAAACGTTAACAGATATATTCACAGCTAAAGAAAATGCTACTTTTGATAGTAAAGGAAATATAGTAAAATCATGGACTAATAAGTGGGGTAAAATACCTATTGTGTATTATTCTCAGTTATTGCCGGAATGGTATAACGTTCAAAATATTATTGATAGATTTGAGAAGTTAGTAAGTAATTTTGGAGACACAAACGATTATAACGGCTCGCCTATAACGGTTGTAAAAGGAGATGTAGTAGGTTTTGCAAGTAAAGAGCAGGCAGGAAAGACTGTACAAATGCAGTCTGATGCTGATATGAAGTATCTAACTTGGGATAGTGCGCCTGAAGCTATTAAATTAGAACTTGACGAATTAAAGCGTTTAATGTATTCGATGAGTCATACACCAGACATATCAATGGAAGCGTTAAAAGGTCAAGGATTAAGCGGAGTTGCTTTTGATAGAATATTTATAGACGCTCAAATGACAGCAGAAGCAAAACTAAATGGAGATTTTGGAGAGTCAATGCAACGATCAGTTAATCTAGTTAGTGAAATGTTACGTTCTATTGGAAGTTATACAGATGATTATATTGACATTGAAACACAAGCGTACAGATTTGACGATTTAAGCGAGTTTGTAAAGAATATAGTGCAATTAGACGGTGTGTTGTCTGATGAGTCACGTACTAAGATGATGGCTTCTCGTTTTGGTATCAAAGAAAAAGACGAATGGG
>JBOFGJ010000310.1:0-1261 GCA_051649065.1 Flavobacterium sp.
CACTACTAAAAGAATTCGCTCCAGAAAACATCGACTGCATATCTGTTACATTAGAGACATCCCAACTACTCAAATCTCCATTAAAACTCGTTGCATAAGCAAACACTTGAGCCATATTAGTAGCACTAGAAACATTCCACTTACTCAAGTCTCTATTAAAAGCAACTGCCGCATGAAACATACTCTGCATATTATTTAAACTAGATACATTCCATTTGCTTATATCACCATTAAAAGAACTTGCTCCAGAGAATATATACTGCATGTCAGTCACCTTCGATACATTCCATTTACTTAAATCTCCATTAAAAGAGGTTGCAAAATCAAACATCCTTGACATATCTGTCACTTGAGTAAGATTAGGAACATCTTTACCTACCTGGCTAAGATTAGAAGCAGACTGAAAAGTTTTATGCATACTTTTCCAAAGTTGCGTTCCCCATTGCTCTACAGTAAGTAACTGGCTTGCATTTAGATCTTCGAAAACACTTGCTACTTTAAAATAAGGAAAAGTACCTGTTATCGTTACCCTATATTTCCCTTTACGTAGATTAGGTATTACACAATCACCTTTTAAGTTAGGTTTAATCCCACTATTAGCTGGGTCTTCTATATCCTCCCAACTCACATTATAGTTATAGGTATACTTACTAATATCTGTATAGAGTTTAATACTCCCATTATTATCAATATCAGTTACTTCCCAAGTAGTGATAAATGAGTCAGAGTCTGCTATAACTATACTAGAATCCTTCACCCATGTAAATGCATCAAGGCCTAGATAATAATAATCACCTCCTAGAGTTAACTGTAATTCATCAATGACTGTATTACTATAGTTCTGACCATTCAGATTAGTCATGTCTATTAATGTAAATCCATTAGTAGCTCCTAATGAAGTAGCAAAATTATTAGTCTTAGTTTCAGTAAATATAATTTCTCCCTTTAATTTACCCTTTATAGTAATTGTTCCCTTTACATCTTGTTTATAATCCTTATCTTCTACATAAACCCAAAAACTCTTTACCTTAAATAAATTATAGGCTGCTTTAATAGAAAATGACGGATTAGCAGAACCTACATTATCTGTATTGTATATGTACTGATTATCTTTGTTTGTTCCATTCCATCCAGACCCAGGATAATTTGTTCTGATATTAAATGTACTAGAATGCGAAATAATATCAAAGATTACACCATTATCAGTAAAGCTAGTGGAGCCTTCTCTTTCTGTTTCGAAAGTCTCAGTGTTCGTCTGAGC
>JBOFGJ010000311.1:0-3718 GCA_051649065.1 Flavobacterium sp.
TCAGTATCTATCTCTTTTTTATTCTGAATACTCAAGAATAAGTGATAGTTAGTTTTGTCCCAAATCGGTAAACGCAACGCTTGGTTAGCGATGTCTAAACTCAGGTTGTCTATTTCGTCAATACTCAGATTGTCTCTAAGCGTTTTATATTTAATTCTTAATTCGTCTTTATTCATTTTTTTAGTGTTTTTGAGATGTGGAATACAGCATCTCCTTGATACACAATAGGTGCATCATTTACATTGATTACATAGCCAGCATTTGGGGCTTTGATAGCAGTATTCTCCTTTCCATAAGGATCAGATATCTCAGCTAGTATAGCACCTTTTTCGACATAAGCACCTATCTTTACTTGATCGTGTAATAGTCCAGAGCGTCTAGCTCGTACCCAAATAGAGTTGGTGATTACAGTCATTTCTTCTTTAGGAGTGTCAATTTTAAATTGATCTCTAAGCATATCAAAAGAATGCAAGAATCGCTTAGTTCCTTCTACTCCCATATCCGAAACCTCAGGATTGATATCTAGTGATTTTCCTCCTTCGAATAATAGCATCTTAATTCCTTTTTTAGCACAGGCATTTCTAAATGATCCAGAAATCTGTGCTGAGTATAATAAGAAGGGAGGATTAAATATAGTTGCTAGTTCTTCTAACTCTGCATTTTCTGGAGCGATTCTGATTTGAGGAGCATTAAATCTACTAGCACCTCCTGCATGAAAGTCTATAGCATAGTCTACATGAGGTAAGATATAGGTAACTAGATAATGGGCAAAACGCCCTGCTAGTGAACCAGTCTTACTACCAGGGAATACCCTGTTCATATCTCTACCATCAGGGAACTCTCTAGATTGGTTGATAAATCCAAATATATTAATCACAGGGATACAAATAATCGTACCTCTCTTAGGAACATTCATTCCTTTATGTACGATTTGACGTACAATATCTACACCATTTAGCTCATCTCCATGTAGTCCAGCAGACAGTAATATTGTAGGTCCGTCTAGTTTTGCCCTAGAGACGATCACAGGTATTTTAAGTTTAGTAGCTGTGTGTAATCTTGCGATTTCAAGGTTTAATGTCTTGGTTTCACCAGGATGTATTGTTTCATCTAGTATAGTCATCTTTCTAACAATTTTGGAACTGTGAAGATATTAAAAGTTTCGCATTCGTGTTTTAACCGAAAGAGACAAATCATTACTAATGGTATTTTTAGTGCTTTTTTAATGGTGGTCGGCTTGTGGTCGGCATATGATAGGCATGTGCTCGGCTAAAAAGTGCTATAAATAAGCCTATCACTAGTCTATCAACTAGGGAGCATATTGGGATGATATGAAGAGTAGGTCACGGATTGCTTTGAAAACGTGAGCTATATGTTTGAATAATTGAGTTTTGTGAAGAGATAAATGAGTACATTTAATGTATTTTAAATTAGATAATAATGGTGTTTGGACTCAGTCACTTATTCAGTAGTTATGAATTAATCCATTCTAGTGTGAACAATGAAGCAGTCTCTTTTCTTATCCTGAAAGGTGGTGAAGAATGTGGTACTCTTTTTATCTCAAAGAGCAATAGACGCTTGACTTATCATATCGGAAGAGGACGCTATTTCGGAAAAGGTAGTATTGATCTAAAGGATGCGAACTTTGTTTATCATAAGGGAAAGGTGTCTATACAGATACAAGGTAGTCGTGCTTTAGTATTTAGGTGTAGTGAAGAGGTTTATGGGGCATTAGAATCAGAGTTTGTTTAATGTTATAGATTAGATTCTGCGTGTTGTAGTATGGCTAAATTTAAAAAATTGATTATGCAGTCAAAAGAATTAATTGATGTAGTGTTTTATGGAACGTTTCGAGAGAGACAGTTAGAGCTCGTGTCATTGTTATTAGAAAGGTCTCGTAATTTTAGTTGTGTGATATATGACAACGTTGAGATAGAAGCAATGCACTTTGATATAGATATGTTGAATCAGGCTGCTTATCTGAATTTTGGTTTTGGTGTAGAAGAGGTTGTCTTTGATGGGTACTGTATTCCCAATTTATTTGTAGATATTACTAAAGATGAAGGTAAGACAGAGTTATTGATGTTTTTTGCTTTAGGAGATATTGAAGGAAGGACAGATAAAGAGAGATTAGATATTCTAAAGTGTAGGTTAGATCTTGTTAAGGAGAGATATTCATTTGAATCTTATATCTGTCGTATGGATAATGGTGATGACGATATGGATGATGAGGTTTATTTTGATAGTCATGGTAGGTATGGGATATTGTATAATAAATTAGGGCAGTATGAATAAGGAAGAAGAGTTAAAAAAACGCGAAAAAGCATTTGGAGCTAATACAGGTGAAGCGTATTATGATCTTGCAATATATTATAATGAAGCTAATGATAAGGAACCAAATAAGTATAGTTTTCGAAGTTTATACTTTTATTTTAAAGCTTGGCAATTGGGATATGCAGATGGGTATAATGGAATAGGTGCTCTCATTAGTAGTCATGATGGTATTAAGAATAATATAGTTAGAGCTAAAGATTATTATAAGCAAGCAATAGAAAAAGGAAGCCATTGTGCTAAGTATAATTATTTCTTGACACTGAAACAAGAAGAGTATCCGACTTGTTTAAAGCTTGTTGTTACTGTGATGGGAGATAAGCTAGATAGTGTTCATTTTTCTGAATTAGTGGGTATTAGCCCTACTAATTCTTGGTTGAAGGGTGATGATACAACACAATATCTATACAGTTTAGGACGTAAGAAGACTTGTTGGCAATATGAGTTAGATAACCTAATAACAAGAGACTTAGCACCATTAGTAGATTTATTCAAAGAAAGTTTTGGGACAAAAGTAGATATTATCAGTAAGTATATTCAAGAGAATGATTTAATGATGGAGTTAGATGTAATAGCAGATATAAACTATGGAGTTATACCATCTTATTATATGGATAAAGAATTTATGAGTCTCCTAGTACAGATGAATGCAGATATCAATTTTGAGCAAGAGTATTTTGAAGGTTTTGTTGATGACTATGCTGATTGGTTAAAAGAGCAGAAGATGGACTTAGTACAGAATGGTAAGTTGTTGTATACTTTTGATGATTTGGTGGTCAATAAGTTTGTCTATGATGATGAAAAGAATCATATAGCATTAAGTTTTGATGCTTATTATGATTGTATAAAAGGAGAAGAAATAAATAGCTCTTGTATATTAGTTATAGAGCAATGGGAGAAAGTAAAGAGTAGATTATATCCTTCTTTAAAATATGAGAGTTTAAGTACTAATTTTGGTATTATAAGTATGATACTGTCAATGAGTGTAGTTAAGGATGGTGTTAATATGGTTATAAGTACTATTGATAACCAACATTATGAGATAACTTTTAAGAAAGAGACGATGTGGTTGTGTTTAGATTTTTACTAATATAGATTGAATAATATGCCTAAACTTAAGTGTGAATGTAATGAAGTAATAAAGCTTAGTGAGATACCGAGCCCATATCAGTATTTAATGATCTCGGATGTGGAGTATGACGGCTATAGTGGTTTAGTTGATACTGAAGAGCTTTATAGTAAAATGACTATAGTAGTGAAATGTCCTGCATGTCATAGGATGTATATTTATAACAATGGGTTTAATAACTCGCCGACTATTTATTGTGTAGAGTAGCTTATGTGCTATGATAATATTAATCGTTAGGATCTAGTGAAGTATGAATTG
>JBOFGJ010000312.1:0-1125 GCA_051649065.1 Flavobacterium sp.
AGCTATGCTTACCACTATTATCAGTTTCTTACCTGTTTTTGCAATGGAAGCGCAAGAAGGTAAACTGTTTAAGCCCTTAGCTTATACCAAGACCTTTGCCTTATTATCTGCATTTATCTTGGGAATTATCGTACTTCCAACTATTGCATACTACGTGTATTCTATTAAAATAGACGGTAAGAAAATGCGTAAAATAGCTAATTATATATTAGGTGTTTTAGGTATTGGACTATGGATCTATACAGGAGAGTTTATAGCAGTTACTTTAACTTTAGTAGCTGTAAATAACCTATTTACACCTTTATGGAAAGGAGAAAAAATAGCCAATTATATCAATGTCGCTTTAACTCTATTTGTAGCCTTGTATTACTTAACTGTAGAATGGTTACCACTGGGGACTGGGCAAAGCACAGGACTAAACTTTGTATTTGTATTCTTAGCCATTGGTTCTATTTTAGGTGTTCTGTGGCTACTTGTTATCTACTATGAACAGATCCTAAGATGGGCACTTACTCACCGCTGGAAGTTTATGAGTATTCCGATTATCACTATGGTATTTGGTATGCTTGTATGGTTAGGTGTGGATAAGAGTTTTGGTTTTGTGGCTAAAGGGTTTGAGACTGTTGGATGGAAATCATTTAGAGAGACTGCATTTTGGCAAAAATCAACTGCTACCTTCCCAGGTATTGGACAGGAATTTATGCCAAGTCTTAATGAAGGATCTTTCCTACTCATGCCAACAAGTATGCCTCACACAGGTATTGAACAAAACTTAAAGTTCATTGGTACATTAGACAAGCGTATTCAAAACATTCCTGAAGTGGAAATCATCGTAGGTAAATGGGGACGTGTAAACTCTGCCCTTGACCCTGCTCCTACTCAGATGTTTGAGAATACAATTAATTATATCCCTGAGTATATCTTAAATGAAGATGGGCACAGAGAGAGATTTAAAGTAAATAAAAAAGGAGAATTTGAACTAATCAACGGTAAAACTTATAACCCTAAAGACGGTTTTAGAAAAGTGCCAAAGGATAGTTTAATCACAGATAAAGACGGTAAGTTCCTGCGTCAATGGCGTCCAGAGATTAAAAAAGCAGATGATATCTGGCAAGAGATTGTCAA
>JBOFGJ010000313.1:0-2931 GCA_051649065.1 Flavobacterium sp.
AAATACCCAAGCTGCTCCAACAGCGGCGAAGTTTCCAAATTTATTATTGTCGCCAAATCTTGAAGAACCATCACGTCTAGCGGTAAGGTTAAGTAAGTACTTGCTATTGTAATTTAGGTTTAACCGTCCAAAGACTGCAAGGTATTTATACTCTAGATTGGCAGATTGCATTATTGTTTTAGTCTTTGCTGCGGAAATATTAGATATAAAATCATTAGTTTGAAAGTTAGATCCTATTACGTGCAAAGCCCCTGTATTACTTTCTTGATAAGTTAAGCCAACAAGAGAGTTTACTGAGAGTTTATCTAGGTTAAAAGCATAGTTTAGCTGTGGCTCTAAAATATAGGATTTATTATCTCTAATAGTGTTTTCAGCTTTAGATTGCTCTGATGTATAGCCTTTAGCAGGATTATGAATAGTATGAGGCGTTAGTTTTTTCTCTTCTGTGTTAGATCTATTATATCCTGTATTTAATTTTAAATACATGTTTTTTAAAAGCTCATAACTAAGATCAAGGTTTAATACAAGATTGTTATTATCATTGTGATAGGTCTCTTGCATAGAAGAAATTGGATTTGTTCCTCCTATAAAACTCCAATTTAAGCTTCCATCAGCATTATAAAGACTTGGTGCGTTAGGAGATAGAGTTAGGGCATCTTTAGTTAAATCAGTGGCAATTAAGTTGTTTTTTTGTAAAGAGTAGTTCGTTGATGAGTTTAATTGAAACCTTCCATCTTTACTGTTGTGATTAACATTAATTAAAAACGTATTTCTCTTGTATCCTTTATCTGTTGGGAATACCGTTGTTTGGTTGTTGTAATTTGCTGAGGCTGAAAAATGAGTAGTTTCACTTCCTGCGCTTACTCCAAATTGTATGCTTTGATTTTTGGCTGTTCCACCTATTAGTTCTTTTTGCCAATCAGTGTATCTGTTTCTATCCCAAGTTCCATTTATATCTAATGCATCTGAAGGAAAGGTTGTGATCCCATCATTTATAAAAGCTTGGTCTCTCATTTTATTAAACTGCTGGGTATTTAATAATTTCATTTTACTGGCTACTTTGCTAAAAGAAGTTGAAGTGGAAAGAGAGAAAGAAAGGTTATCTGAT
The DNA here is from genome assembly GCA_051649065.1 of Flavobacterium sp. Taxonomy (GTDB): domain Bacteria; phylum Bacteroidota; class Bacteroidia; order Flavobacteriales; family Flavobacteriaceae; genus Flavobacterium. The sequence continues at coordinate 1,109 of JBOFGJ010000313.1, forward strand.
TTGTTTTTCTTTGTTGTTATAAGCACCACACCATTAGCTCCTCGAGACCCGTAGATGGCAGTTGCATCAGCATCTTTTAAGATTTCAATACTTTCTATATCTGAGGGATTAATAGAATTTAAGATATTGGTGTCACTCATAGGAAGTATAGAAGTAGATAATGGAGAATTAACTAGATTGCTAGTTGGAATTACCACTCCATCTATTACATATAAAGGGGCATTTCCATTTATGGCATTATTTTGATAAGGGCGTAAACTATTTCTACCTCGTATCTGTATATCAAAACCTCCACCAGGTACACCTGTGTTTTGAGTAATGTTAACCCCTGCCATTCTTCCCTGAATAGCTTGAAGTGGATTAATAACAGGTTGTAATTCTAAATCTTTGGCAGTCACGCGTGCTATACTTCCAGTTTTTTCTCTATCTTTAACCGAGTAGTATCCTGCGTTTATAACCACTTCATCTAACACATCTTGATCTTGTAAAAGAGTAATGTTATAAATAGACTCACTAGTTATTGTGATTTCTTTAGGTTTGTATCCGATATAAGAGATAAGTAGTGTATCTCCTTTAGAGACCTGTAGAGCGTATTTTCCGCTAAGATCTGTACTTGTGGCTATATCTGTTCCTTTTATCTGTATAACTGCTCCTATAAGCACTGTAGTGTTGTCTTTAACTACTCCGTGAATAGTCTTTTTTTGATCGTCTAAGACAGATTGATTGTCTTTTGATTCAGCATAGGTAGGTGAGAGAGTAAGGCTACTTAAAAGCAATACAATCCCACAACCAGTATTGGTTAAAAGTTGTTTTTTCATAATAGTTATAGTTAAGTCGATACAAAGGACTTTTAGATCATCAAGATCTTTAATGGCTATAGCACTTAGAACAAGGCTCAATGTATCTAATAAGTTAATTCATTATATTGGGGTTAAAAAACTATCTCCAAGCTCTAAAGCATGTCTCCCAAAATGCACCAAAGAGCAAGGAGATAGCCATGGACTATAAAATGCGGGTATAAAACTCCCTTTAATCCGCATATGTGTTGTTTGTGTTTTTGCCTACAGACTTAACTATTTTTTCAAAACCTTCTTAATAGTTAACTTCAAACAAACCCAACTAATTAAATAGTTAAGCCTATAGGCGTTTGTGTCATAATGTGATAGTGTTTTTTTATTTGGTTAATAATAGCACAGTGGATAATGTGATTTCATAGCATTTTATCCTTACTAACTAAATGAATTATTGCCTGTTAGGTTTAAATGGATGTGGTAACTAATAGGCAATAGAGGTCCTGTACGCATCCAGAAACTGTTCTAGATCTAGCGTAAAATGTAATTTTACTTGGTAAACTATATGTGAATCCCTTAGCGTTAGGGCTAACTTGTTTATGAAATCAAATGTTTAAAAAAACATAACTCTAAGGGTAGTTACACAAGAATGTAATCATAGGCTAAAAGTGAGTTTAGTTACTACTAATTGTTGTTTGTTGTAATAAATAATTGAAAAAATTTCGAATTGAATCATTCGATAAGTCCATTAAGGAAAAGGTATGGTTAGTATTCAAAATAAAGAATACTAAACAAGTCTACCTTGTTTGTTTTAAACCTTTATAGCCTAATTGGGAGACGGCTATGAATTAAAGATTTATGCAGTATGTTTTATTTAATATAAATAAGACTTAAGAATTTCAATAAAGTGAGAAGTTAGTGACAACCATATATAAAAAGTTGGCATGGGTACTCACATTATTCAAACAGAGGTACTGGCATACCATACAACGAATAAGTGAGCCCATGCCTAGGTCATGGGCTAAGTTACTT
>JBOFGJ010000314.1:0-6054 GCA_051649065.1 Flavobacterium sp.
GGGTCCGGCGTACCGATCCCTACTTGTGCATTTGCAAAATATACTGAACCTAATAATGCTGCTATTAATGTTATTTTTTTCATGTCTTGTTATATATAATATTGTTGTTTCTAATTATTTGATTTTGTGTGTGATGTTCAAGTTTGATTTCACAGCACAGTGTTGTATATTAACTCTTACTTCTTGTAAGTGCCCTACCTCACATCCATTTCTATATCCTTGCACATAAATGCTATGTTGGCCCTTTTGTAGTTTACTAGAAAGAATAAAGTCTTTACCATTTTTAGTTGCAATTTCTTCTGTCTTATCTTTATTAGTAAACACTTTAAATTCTGTACATCCATCATTATTCTCAATAGTGAATGTACCACCAACACAAACATCATAATACTTATCTAAGTCAATAGACTCTTTTAAAATTTGAGGATTAAGACTTACGTCAAAGATTCTAGTTTCTGACCCTAGTACTGATAGAATATTACCATAGAAGATCTTAACTCTATCAAATGGTGTATCAAAAGGTGTAACGATAATACGTCTTCTAGCCCCTTTACCTATACCTAAAAGCTTTAGTCCTAAAACGTCTCCTCCAGCTTCTAATTCAGGTCCAACTTTCTTATCTCCTAAGTATCGTTGAATCTTAAATCCTTTTAATAAATCTAAACTCAATACAGGGTTAGCAGAATCTTCTATATCTATATGTAATTCATCTCCTGGCATAGATTGCTGCTTAAACAATACCGTCAATGTAGCTGCGTTAATTACTGCTACAGATCTATTGATGTAAGCATAAGAATCTGGATCATTATCTACTGCTCTCCATGGGTTAACAAAAGGAGATAAAGATGTAGCTACTCCTAATCCAATATCCTGGATACCATGATGAATATCTAAAATCTGAGGATGTACTCCTGTAGGAATTTTTACATTATCAGCAGGTGTATAATTATTAGGAGTACAAGAATCTCCAGGTGCATTATAGTAAGCACCATAAATCTTCATACTTGCCCCCGCACCAACAGCTGCACTATAGATAATTTTCACACCATAATATGGTTGCGGTCCTTTGCTATTAGATGGAACAAAAGTGTATTCATATACGTTATCTGCACTTAGAAGTTTTAATAGACCTCCTCCAACAGATTTAATAACACCAATATCTTTTCCTTTTTTATCTAAACCTACTACAGTAATACCATCTCCAACAGCTAGTAAAGAGTATTCATTTCCAAGTTTTACACTAACAGGCGTACCTGCTGGAATCTCATTACCGTCGAAGTAAATATTCTGCCAAGTAGTACCTAGACCTAAAACACTTAATCCTAAAGTAATAGTAGAGTGTGTTGTAGGATTAGCATCTGTTGCATTCTCCTTATTACTTACTCCTCCTAATAAAGTAGTATACCATGTTGTCTTCCAGTCACCTGTGCCTTGTGCATACACACGTTGCGTAGTTGGAGGACATCCAGTATTGTCAAATACTGTTACAATAATAGTCTCTGATGCAGCACATCCGTCTTTTTCTACAATTGCTGTAAATGGATAAACTCCTGGTGCATCAAAACTTGTCGGTAAAGTAGTTATAAGCTGTCCTTGTGGATCAAACCATACGATATTTCCATCTGTACTAGACACTTTAGGGTATGTTACAGTCTCCCCTATCTTTACCATAAATTCTGCCTCACCTTCGATAGTAATAACAGGTAATGGTTTAGTTATTACTTCAAATACATCTGAAACTTTAGAAATCACGCCATCTTTAATGATAACAGCTGTATATTCACCAGGTATATCTGTTACAAGAGTCTGCTCTTTACCATAATCCACATTAGTAGATGCTCCACTATTATCAATAGCACTACCATTAAAATACCATTGGTAAGTGTTAGCTTCTTCTTTAACTTTAAGTGTAATAAAAGTACCCACACATATTTTGTTGTTTGTACTCTCAACACCATTCTCATCCACAGAAACAATAGTTGGTTTATCGATAGTATTGTCTCCTACTACCTTAATTACTGTACCTGGTGATTTTGTTCCATCAGGTTGAGTCGGATTAGTATTATCTATAGGAGGGAAAGAAGGATAGAATATTTCTTTTCCTAATTCTTGCCCTGCTTCACCTGCATAAGCAATATTCTTAATCTCGACAAGTCCAGTTAAATCCTTATCTACATCAACTGTAAATACAAAAGACGTACTTGCCCCTGGCGCTAAAGTAGCGCTGTGTTTAAATACAACTTCATCATCATTTATTACTCCTGCTACACTTGATTTATACTTAACTCCTTTAGGCATTTTATCTTTTACAATAAAATCAGCTATAGGAGTAGTCCCTTCATTACGTACATGAATAGTATACTCTACTTCTTCACCACCTTTTACAGTTTTGATAGTCGCATCATTATTTACTTTATAAGATTTCCAAGCGACTAATGTTTGGTTTGGGTTAACGGTTTTACAGATTCTAGCAACATCATATAAATGCAAACTAGCTCCTACGCTTACTCCTACTAACTCTTTTAAACCTACTGATATTCTATCATAAGCAGCTTTAGGTTTAAAAGGAAGCTCTACTATCTGATCTTTGGTTAATAAATCAAGAACATTGATACCATTAATTAATCCTTTGTCATCTCCACTGATAGCGTCTACTTCTTTATCTCCTTTATAAGCCTTAATTTCAATAGCCCCAATAAGCCCAACATTAACTTGACCTCCTTGTGTTCTAAATTTGATAGACACTTCTTCACCAGCCTTTGCATCACTATTAAAATAGATGAACTGCTTAACTGAGCCACCTATTTTTAATGTTCCTGAAGAGATCTCTGAATAATTAGTTGTATTGTCATCAATAGCACGCTCAGGATATTTCACGCCTGCACCTGATAAATCTTTAACGTCAAGGGCTAAACCACTATATTCATAAGATGTAGCAAATGAAGGAACACAAGAGTTAGTATCACTTTCATAACACATACTATACACATTCATAGTATTTGGTTTAGCTAATACGCCTAGTGCACTATTAGTCTTATCTGTGATTCTGATTGATTTATAAGCTTCTGTAGGTGTAATAGCTAAATAAGTACGTCCTAGTTTATCTGTTACCACTCTAATAGTACCTGCACCTTTAGCAGTATTACTATTTACATTACTTTTTCCGTCAAGAATTACTTTATTTCCTGCATTTTTAACTTCAACTTCGAAGAAGTGATTTCCTAAAATAAGTTCATTTACTAAACCATTTACTACATTACCTAAGCTTCCACCTAATAATGCATTTAATAGTTTCTCATCAAAGTCAATACGTACATAAGATGTAGTATTAGCAGATACCTCCTTATCATATCCTAACTCTATATGACCAGAATGTTTATCTCCTAAACCTAATAAAAACCCTGCTCCAGAATTCAATGTAGCATAAGCATCAAAATTATCACTGAAGATATTATCGATATCATCTACATTAGATGCACTAATTATTGTAGTAGCACATACTGGTTTAATAAATGGAGATACTGTTGTTTTCTCAGGACAAGTTTTACTTATACGTTTAATATCATATAAACGAATTGATGGAGTAACTGAAACATTAAGTACAGTAACTACTCTTATATCAACTCTATCAAATACTTTTTTCGTATCAAATGACAATGTCTGCACACCACCGGACTTAAATAAATCTAGTAGATTAAGACTATTAATCAATCCTTGTTGTAGTGTGAAAGACTCTTGTTCTTCACCTCCTAATGAGGTAACTATTTTATATCCTCCTAATAAATCTAAAGAAAGAAGAGAACTAGGATCCAACTGTAATCTTACTTTTAACTCATCTCCTAATTGAGAAGGTTGATTAAAATAAACAGTTTGTTTAACTAAACCTCCTACAGATAATAGACCATTACTTATTTCTGAATAATTAGATGAATTTCCACTAATAGCATGATATGGATTCTTAACCCCTGCCTTACCTAAATCAGATACACTTAAAGAAATACCTTTTTGATCATAAGAAGTAAACTGAGCTGGATAACATAAATCTGTTCCTATATCAGTACACATATTATACACTTTAAGTGTACGATTCTCTCCTGTAGGCAACAAACTACTTACACTATTTGATACAACAATGCTTTGATATGATTGACTAGGTGTTACTGCAAGATAATATCTACCTATATTATCTTGTACTAACTTAACTGCTCCATTTGCAGTTCCTTCAAATTGATTAGAACTTGAGCTTTTTAAAATTTGAGTACCTGCAGTGTTATATGCTTCTATTGTAAAAATATGATTCCCTAATATAAGACCCCCCAAATCAGCAACTAACTTACCTAAAGTCCCTCCTAAAAGAGCATTAAGCATATCTTTATCTGCATCAATACGGATATAAGATGTTTTATTAGCTGGTAATGCTGTATCATATTTCATATGAATACTACCACTTTGAGGACCTGATACTAATAGATTACCATTAAAAGCAGTTAATGTAGTGTAAGTCTCATTATTACCATCTACGGCATTAAATGGAAAATCTACATTCTTAAAGTCTTCTAATTTCGTAGCACAAGAAGCTACATCAAATGGTTGTTCTGTAGCAGGTGGAATATTGATTGAAGGATTCTTACATGTAACCCCATCAAAACGTTCTACATCATAAATACGTACAGAACTTCCTAAAACATCAAGACCAACAGGAGCTTTCATTCGCACCTCTAAGCGGTCAAATGCTTTACCTGGAGCTACCGTGATATCAACAGCCTTACCATCCTTAATTAAGTTTAAAAGATTTAAGTCTGTAATTAAACCACCTGATAAAGATTTTTGATAAACTGGTGCTGTACTTTTACCATAATAAGCTAATACCTCTACACCTCCAAGAAGATTTAAATCTAACACACCTGAGCTTCCTACAGCCAATCGAATATTAACAGAGGACTTCTCATCTGATATAGTTGGGAAATAAAATTTCTGTGACATAGAACCACCAACCTTAACACTCAATAAACTTCCTTTATTTAATGTAGAGTAAGTACTCTTATCATTATCAATAGCATAATTTAGCATTGGATCTTGAGCTGCTAAAACATCTAAATTAAGACCTGAACCGTCAAAAGATGTAAAGCTAGGTTTACCACAATCTGCTCCCTTTTCATCATATGCAAATGCATGAAACACATCTAGGTTTTTAATAACACCAAGACCTACTGCCCCTCCGGTTTTATTACGAAGTTTTATACGGTCATATTTCTTAGTTGGTGTTATAGCTAAGTAATAATAGTTATCCTTGTCTTTAACAACGTTAATAGTTCCTGTATCTGTTTTAAAAGCAAATGTACTACTACCAAATAAAACTGATTGTTGTCCCAAGCCTACAGTTATATCAAACTCTTGGTTACCTGTTAATACAGCACCTAAAACTCCTGATAAAAGCTCTCCTAAGCTTCCTCCTAATAACCCTTCTAATAATTTACCATCTGGCTGAAGTCTTACATAAGAAGTTTGATTTGCTTCTAAAGTCTTCGTAAAGACTAATTCTATATATGATGTATATGATCCTAAACCTACAGCTAGTCCAGGCGATGCTTCTAGACGAGCGTAGTTATTATCAAATTGATTTACATTCTCAGGATTGATTACTACAGGTTTTGAGCCTCCTAATAAGCCTCCATGATCTGTCTTATCATAAAGTCCTAATTTAGCGTCTACACGAGCTTGTCCAAAGGACTGCGCTAAAGGAACGAACAGGACGAGCAAAAGCAGTAACCTCTTCCATAGAGAAAAAGTAGTTTTTTGTTTCATTTGTTGTTTGTTAATTGTGTTTTTAAAATGTTCTAGTGAATAGACTCTGATTGTGAGTTTAGAGTACTAATCACATTAATTACTTTAGACAGTATAGAATTGTTATCTTAAAGAGCATCTTTTGAACAATAACAGCGGGTGTGAGTTATGCTGTTACATACTTCAAAACATCAGAAGAACCTGATGTAACACATTTAAACGATTGAATTGACTTGTGAGAGAAAACACTACCGAATAAAAGGTTCTAAA
>JBOFGJ010000315.1:0-28417 GCA_051649065.1 Flavobacterium sp.
TTTAGGAGCTGATTCACTAGACACTGTTGAGCTTATCATGGAGTTCGAAAAAGAATTCGATATTCAAATTCCAGATGACCAAGCTGAAAACATTGCTACAGTTGGACAAGCTATCTCTTACATAGAAGAAGCTAAAAAATAATAATGATATCCCACGTGTCCTTTTAAGGTCACGTGGGTGTTATTATTTTTTTTAAAATGACTGATTTTTGAAAGAAACAAGAAAGGACAGATTGGCAACAATCTAACAAATACAATCAAACAAACACCCCGATGTTTCCTTTTTTTACAAAAGTGAAGGTTGGGATTTTTTTTTATAGTACAAACCATATAAGTTATTTTATGAAATTAAAGCGAGTTGTTGTAACCGGTTTAGGTGCCCTAACGCCAATTGGAAATAATATTCAAGAGTATTGGAACAACCTAATTAATGGCGTAAGCGGAGCTGCACCCATTACATATTTTGACGCTACCAATTTCAAAACTCAGTTTGCGTGTGAAGTGAAGAACTTTAACGTTGAGGATTTTATTGAGAGAAAAGAAGCACGTAAAATGGACCGTTACGCTCAGTATGCCATGGTAAGTGCTGACGAAGCAATACAAGATTCAGGATTAGATTTAGGAGCAATTAATTTAGATAGAGCTGGAGTTATCTGGGGTTCAGGTATCGGAGGTTTAGAGACTTTTCAAAATGAAGTAACTAATTTCGTACAAGGAAACGGAGTACCTAAGTTCAATCCATTCTTTATACCTAAGATGATAGCAGATTTAGCAGGTGGACATATATCTATGAAGTATGGTCTTAGAGGACCTAACTTTACTACAGTGTCTGCATGTGCCTCATCTACTAACGCTATTATAGATGCATTTAACTATATCCGTTTAGGTATGGCAGATATCTTCGTAACAGGAGGTTCTGAAGCAGCTGTAACTATCGCTGGTATCGGAGGATTTAATGCGATGCATGCTTTATCTACACGTAATGATGATCCACAAACGGCATCACGTCCAATGGACAAGGATAGAGAAGGATTTGTGTTAGGTGAAGGTGCAGGAGCTATTATTCTTGAAGAATATGAACACGCTGTAGCTCGTGGAGCTAAAATCTACTGTGAAATCGGTGGAGGGGGTATGTCTGCAGATGCGCATCACTTGACGGCACCACATCCAGAAGGATTAGGAGCGACTAATGTTATGATTAACTGTCTGAAAGATGCAGGCTTAGAGCCTAAAGATGTAGATGTGTTAAATATGCACGGTACTTCTACTCCACTAGGAGATATAGCTGAATCTAAGGCTATTCTTAATGTGTTCGGAGATCATGCATATGATATGAACCTTAATTCAACTAAGTCGATGACAGGTCACTTGTTAGGAGCTGCTGGAGTTATCGAAACTATTTCTGTTATTCTTTCATTAGAACATGGAATTGTACCTCCAACAATTAATCACTTCACTGATGATGATCAAATCGATTCTAAACTAAACTTTACTTTTAACAAGGCGCAAAAACGCGAAGTTAAGGTAGGTATGAGTAATACGTTTGGTTTTGGTGGTCACAATGCATGTGTACTAGTTAAAAAATTAGAGAAGTAATATCATCCTATAAAGATGAAAAAGTTACTAAATAGAATATTCAACAATTCCCGTTCCTTCAGTATTGAAGACGGGAATTTTTGTCGAAAAGTGACTCAGATAGTTGGGGTTAAACCTGTAGACTTATCTTATTATAAAGTTGCATTTACACATCGTTCTATGAACAAGTGTGATGACACAGGGCATCCTGTTAATTATGAACGATTAGAGTTTCTAGGGGATGCTATGCTAGGCTCTGTAATTGCATCATACTTGTATATTGAAGTTCCTAGTGGGGATGAGGGATACTTGACTAAAATGCGTTCTAAGATTGTTAGTCGAGAGAATCTAAACCAGATAGGCAAAGATCTTGATTTAGCCTCTCATGTAGAGAGTAAGATGGGTAATCAACAATTCGGAGAGAATATTCATGGTAATTTATTAGAAGCTATAATTGGTGCAATCTATCTAGATAGAGGATATCCTGCATGTGAGAAGTTCATCCATGAGAAACTGCTTAGTACAGTAGCAGGTATTCAGGAACTAGAAACAAAAATCACTAGTTATAAGAGTCTATTAATCGAATGGTGTCAGAAAAGGAAGCATACGTTTAAATATGATACTTTCGAAGAAGACACAGCAGAAGAATTAAAGTACTTCGGTGTACGTCTATTCATAGACGATAAACTTGTAGCAAGAGCAAGAGCTACTTCTAAAAAGAAGGCAGAAGAGAAAGCTTCTCAAAGAGCTTATTTTGCTTTTCAAGAGCAGATAAAACAATAATTATTGTTAATTTCTTAACGGTTTTATAATCTATTATACTGCCTTTTACATATAAGTAGCTGAATAAAAGTTGTATCTTTGTGTAATGAATTTCTCATATGGGTATAATAAAACATAAGCTTGAAGACTTTGATAGTGAAGATTATCGCTTGATCGCCATACATACTTCCCGTAAAGAAGATTATAAGGTAATGTATTTTATTAATTCAGTACTTGAGATTAATCTAGAAAGAAGTAAAGTAGATGTTGATATCTTTACAGATGTAGGACACGCTTATTTTTCTTTTTATGAATATGATGATATAGATCATCATGTTTATTGGAAAGTGGTAGCGAATAAGGCATTCTTAATTCCTGAATCAGGTTTAGATTCACCATTATTTGTCACAGCAAATCATCCAGTAACAAAACAAGGGTATTTACTGCCCGAGCTAAAAGCAGTCGATTATTTGATTAAAATCGAAGAAACTGATAGTCAATTCGAAATTGGTACAATCATTGAAAGACTTAATACAGTAAAATTTATATCTGCTGCTTATGAAATCAAGCAGGAGATATTGAAAAATAAAACGAACTTAATTTTTTAAAAATATGTTAGCACAAAAAAAGACGAAAATCGTAGCTACGTTAGGACCAGCATCTAGTACAAGAGAGGTATTACATGATATGATCAAAGCTGGTGTAAATGTTTTTAGAATCAACTTTTCACACGCTGATTATAAAGATGTTCAGGAAAAAGTAAATATAATCCGTGATTTAAATAAAGAATTTGGATACACTGTTTCTATTTTAGGTGATTTACAAGGACCTAAATTAAGAGTAGGTGTGATGGCAGAGGATGTTATTGTAAATCCAGGAGATGTAATTACATTCTCTACGAAAGAAGAGTTTAAAGGAGACGCAGAACGCGTGTATATGAACTATAAGAAATTCCCTTCTGATGTAAATGCAGGTGAGAGAATCTTATTAGATGATGGAAAACTTATCTTCGATGTATTAGAGACTAATGGTGTTGATGAAGTTAAAACGATAGTAGTACAAGGAGGTCCTCTTAAATCTAAAAAAGGAGTGAACTTACCAATGACGAAGGTGTCTTTGCCAGCGTTAACTGAAAAAGATATTAAAGATGCTATTTTTGCTTGTGAATTACAAGTGGATTGGATGGCATTATCATTCGTACGTACACCAGAAGATTTAATAGATTTACAAGATTTGATTAGTAAACACTCAGATCACAAAATTCCTATTGTAGCTAAAATTGAGAAACCAGAAGCAGTTAAGAATATTAAGAAAATAGTAGCTTACTGTGATGGTCTTATGGTGGCTCGTGGAGATCTAGGTGTTGAGATTCCTGCACAAGAAGTTCCATTGATTCAAAAAGAATTAGTACATGTAGCTAAAAATGCTAGAATACCTGTTATCATCGCTACTCAAATGATGGAAACTATGATTTCTAGTCTTACACCTACAAGAGCTGAAGTGAATGATGTGGCTAACTCTGTAATGGATGGTGCTGATGCAGTAATGTTATCAGGTGAAACATCTGTAGGGGCTTACCCAGTACAAGTAATCGAGAAGATGACACAGATTATTCAAAGTGTTGAAACTTCTCCATTAATTAAGGTACCTCAAAGTCCTCCTACAATCAAAACGAACCGTTATATCACTAAGAATATTTGTTATCACGCTGCTTTAATGGCAAATGATATCGAAGCAAAAGCGATCTGTACATTAACAAATAGTGGTTATACAGCATTCCAAATTTCGGCTTGGAGACCAAATAGTAATATTTTAGTATTCTCTTCTAACCGCCGTATCATTACGCAATTAAACTTATTATGGGGAGTTCAAGCTTTCTATTACGATAAGTATGTTAGTACTGATGAGACGATAGAGGACATTAATGCTATGGTTAAAGAAAAAGGACTTGCTACTACAGGGGATATGGTTATCAACTTAGCTGCAATGCCAATTATCGAAAAAGGTATGGTAAATACATTAAGAATATCTGAAGTAGAGTAGTTACTTTAGAATTAGATATAAAAGCTCAGAATTGTATTCTGGGCTTTTTTTGTTAGTATTCATTGCACCTTTATTACAAACTATTAAAAGCTCCTATAAGGAGCTTTTAATAGTTTGTAATAAAGGTGCAAAATTATATTATTTTGCCTCTGCGTATCTTCTTGAAACTTCAGCCCAGTTAATTACGCTAAAGAAAGCATTGATATAGTCAGGACGACGGTTTTGGTAGTTTAAGTAGTAAGCATGTTCCCATACATCCATACCTAAAATAGGAGTACCACCACAAGCAACACCTGGCATTAGCGGGTTGTCTTGGTTAGGAGTACCACATACTTCTAATTTTCCGTCTTTTACACATAACCAAGCCCATCCAGACCCGAACTGTGTAGCTCCAGCTTTAGCGAAAGCATCTTTAAAGTTTTCGAATGATCCGAAATCTTTAGCGATAGCGTCAGCTAATTCACCAGTAGGCTCACCACCTCCGTTAGGAGACATTACTGTCCAGAATAAGTTGTGGTTATAGAATCCACCACCATTGTTACGTACAGCACCTTTAGTCATATCTAAGTTAGCAAGGATATCTTCAATAGATTTTCCTTCTAAATCAGTACCAGCGATAGCTGCATTTAAGTTAGTAGTATAAGCATTATGATGTTTAGTATGGTGGATTTCCATCGTACGAGCATCAATATGTGGTTCTAATGCATCATATGCATAAGGTAAATTTGGTAATTCGAAAGCCATAATTCGTATTATTTAAAGATTAGTATTAATTTTATTTCAAAATTAAACAAATAAAGCCTAATACCGAAAGGTTCTAATGTTTAATATAAGTTAATAAAATCCCTTTAGAATGATATATAAGCCTTCATTTTCAATTTATAACGCATCCGCTGGTTCAGGTAAGACACATACTCTAGTAAAGGAGTATTTGAAGATATTGCTTTTAGATAGACAAGATGATGCCTATAAAAAGATCTTAGCGATTACATTTACTAATAAAGCTGTAGCTGAAATGAAGAGTCGTGTGGTATCTTGTTTGAATGCATTTTCAAAAGATGAACTTGACCCAAAATACCAAAGTATTTTTGACCAAGTACAACAAGAGACAGAATTAAAGAAGGATTTTATACAAGCTAAATCAGGGCGTATTATCAGAAGTATTATTCATAACTATGCTTCATTTGATATTTCTACTATTGATAAATTTACGCATAAAGTTATTCGGTCATTTGCGTTTGATTTAGAATTACCAATGTCATTTGAGGTTTCTTTAGATTCAGACGAATTGCTTCAAGAAGCTGTTGATGCTGTGATAGCAAAAGCAGGTATTGATAGTGAATTGACAGATTTGCTTATTGATTTCTCTATCGACAAAGCTGATAATGATAAGAGTTGGGATATTACGCGAGAATTAAAAGAAGTAGGAGCTTTATTATTAAATGAAAATAATAGAGAAGAGATTGCTTTGTTTTCTACCCACACTTTGGAGGACTTTGTGAAAGTGAGAGACTTTCTTCGTATTGAAATAAAGAATCTTACTGCTGAGAGTATTGAATTAGGAAAAAGTATTCTTGATTTAATAGAATCCAAGGGAATGGATAAGACGTCGTTCTCAGGGCAATATTTTATTAAACACATAGATAATGTTATCGCTGATACTGTTGGTACAACAAAGCGATATCACGAGTTTGACGATATCAAGATTAAGAAGACAGCTAAAGATGTAGAACTAATAGAGGCTTTTATTCCTGATTTTTTAAGAATGCTTACTCAAGTATATGATTTATACTCACGTAGAGCGTTTTATAAAGCGTTTTTGAAGAACTTAACGCCATTGTCATTGCTAAGTACTATAGGGCAAGAGATGGATAAAATACAGGCAGAAAACAATATCTTGTCTATTACACAGTTTAATGCGATTATTCACAATGAGATACAGAATCAACCTGCGCCTTTTATTTATGAGCGTTTAGGAGAGCGTTATCATCATTTCTTTATAGATGAGTTTCAAGATACTTCTGAGATGCAATGGCAAAATCTAGTGCCACTAATAGATAATGCATTGGCTGGTGAAGACTATGCTGGTGTGAAAGGAAGTTTAATGATTGTAGGAGATCCCAAACAGTCTATATACCGCTGGCGAGGTGGTAAAGCAGAGCAGTTTATTGCCTTGAGTAAAGAAGAGAATCCTTTCTCTAATCCAGAAAAGCAAACGGTTAATCTTGGACGAAATTACAGAAGTTATGCAGAGGTGATTAATTTTAATAACAAACTGTTTAAAGATGTATCACGTAATTTTATCAATGAAGACTATAAGGATCTGTATGAAAATAATAGTCATCAGGAAGTAAATAGTAAAGAAGGGGGTTATGTCAATATTACGTTCTTAGAAAAAGATGAAAGTGAGGAGCCTGAGGTTAAAGATATGCAATATGCTAATGCTACACTAGGAGCTATTAATCAAGCAGTAGAGCAAGGTTTTGATCTAAAAGACATTGTTATTCTTACGCGTAAGAGAAACCATGGAGTATTACTTGCTAATTTTTTGACAGAGAATGGTCTGGAGATATTATCTTCAGATTCATTATTGATTAATAATGCTAGTGAAGTGCGTTTAATCATTAATGTGCTTAAGTTTCTTAAAACAGATCGAGACTTGGAAGCAAAGATGATGATGTTATATTACATCAGCTCTAAGCGAGAAGATGTAGGTAAGAAGCACGATTTTATCAAGGAGGGATTATCATTCCTTTCAGAGGAGAAATTTGAAGCTTGGTTAGTTGATAATGGAGTGCCTATTTCGTTTGAAGCATGTCGTTCTAAATCACTTTATGATGCTGTAGAGGCAATCATTTTAGCATTTATGCCGGATAAAGGAGCTAATTCTTATGTTTTATATTTCTTAGATTTAGTTTTAGAAAAGTCGTTAAAGAGTCAGTTTGGTATTAGTGACTTCTTAGAATATTGGAATACCAATTACCAAAAGTTTAGTATACCTACTCCAGAAGGTCGTAATGCGGTGCAGATAATGACTATCCATAAATCTAAAGGATTAGAATTTCCGGTAGTGATTTTTCCATTTGCAGAAGAAGATTTTACTAGGCCAAGCAGAGATAAACTTTGGGTAAATATAGAAACGGATAAAGATCACATTATGTTTCCCAAGGCATTAGTTGATTCTAAAAAAGAAGTAATGGAGTATGGTGAGTACGCTCAACAGCTTTATGAGAAGAAAGAACAAGAAATGTTATTAGATAATGTGAATGTTCTATATGTAGCGCTTACACGTGCAGAAGAACAATTATACGTTATTAGTTATAAGAATGTAACAAGTAAAGGGGAATTTAAAAACAATCTCTCTAAGTTCTTTTTAGAGTTCTTAGTGACAGAGGGAGTTTATAATGATGTGGATATGTCTTATTCATTTGGTGTTAATCAAAGAATGTCTAAGAAAAGAGAAGCAGAGACAGAAGAAGTGAATAAAATGATTCTTCCTGTCAAGAAAGCTTTAGCTTTTGAAGCTATTAAGATTGCTCAGAGAGAGGCACTGATGTGGGATTCACATAACCAGAAAGCGATAGAGTACGGTAACCTAGTGCATAAGCTGATGTCTTTCGTTACAGATTATAAGGATGTGGATAGTGCAGTTAATGAAGGTCTGGAAAAAGGAATGATACAAGAAGAGGCTAAGGGGAGCTTTAGTGATATTATTCAAAAAATAGTTAGTCACCCTGAGCTAGAGATTTTCTTTAGAGAAGATAATATCGTGTTTAATGAACGTGTTATCATAGGTCCATATCAGCGCAATACTATTCCTGATAGGGTGGTGATAAGAGGTAGGCAAGCATATATCTTAGATTACAAGACAGGTAAAGAAGATGAGAAGTATAAGGAACAAGTACAATCTTATGGTAAGTCTTTAGTTGAAATGGGGTATGAAGTCGTTAAAATGACCTTGCTGTATACCGGCGAGAACTTAAATATAATACATTTGTAGAATAGAGTATAAAAACGTTTAAAGCTAAAATATATAATATGTACGGAAAGATTAAAGAACATCTTCAGAATGAATTAAAGTCAATAGAGGATAATGGACTTTTTAAAAAGGAGCGCATTATTACTTCTCCACAAGGAGCAGAGATCACTGTGTCAACAGGGGATAAGGTTTTAAACTTTTGTGCAAACAACTATTTAGGGTTGTCATCACATCCGGAAGTAATTAAAGCAGCGAAGGAAGCTTTAGATACACACGGATTTGGGATGTCATCAGTTCGCTTTATTTGTGGAACTCAAGATATTCACAAAAAATTAGAAGCAACGATTGCGGATTTTTATGGTACAGAAGATACGATTCTTTATGCTGCAGCATTTGATGCAAACGGAGGAGTATTTGAGCCATTATTAGGAGCAGAGGATGCTATTATTTCTGATAGTTTAAATCACGCTTCTATTATTGATGGTGTTAGATTGTGTAAAGCTGCTCGTTACCGTTATGAGAATAACAATATGGCAGAATTAGAAGAACAGTTAATCAAAGCTAATGAAGCGGGGCACCGTTTTAAGATTATCGTTACAGATGGAGTGTTTTCTATGGACGGTCTAGTAGCGCCATTAGATAAAATCTGTGATTTAGCAGATAAGTATGATGCTTTGGTAATGGTAGATGAGTGTCATGCTGCTGGATTTATCGGTGCAACAGGTAAGGGTACTTTAGAAGCTAAAAACGTAATGGGACGTGTGGATATCATCACTGGGACATTAGGAAAAGCACTAGGTGGAGCAATGGGTGGTTATACTACAGGGAAGAAAGAAATCATAGAACTATTAAGACAACGTTCTAGACCGTACTTGTTCTCTAATTCATTAGCACCTATGATTGTTGGAGCTTCTATAAAAGTATTTGAATTACTTCAGAATGATACTTCTCTAAGAGATAAGTTAGAATGGAACACAAACTACTTTAAAGCAGGGATGAAAAATGCAGGAATAGACATTATTGATGGAGACTCTGCTATCGTTCCAGTAATGCTTTATGATGCAAAATTATCTCAAGTAATGGCGGATCGTTTACTAGAAGAAGGAGTTTATGTGACAGGATTCTTCTATCCAGTGGTTCCTCAAAACAAGGCTAGAATACGAGTTCAACTATCTGCGGCTCATACGAAAGAGCACTTAGATAAAGCGATTGCAGCCTTTACTAAGGTGGCTAAAGAGCTAAAAGTTATCTAATTTAAAAGCTATGTGCAATAAAAAGCACGATTCTTAACGAAATTTTTTGTAAATCTTGTTTGAGAATTGTACTTTTGCTATAATATTACGGTAAAGTAAAAATAAAAGTTATGAAACATTTCAACAAATTATTTGCAGCAGCAATACTTTGTGCAGGGCTTTCAGCTCACGCTCAAGATGCTGACCATCCATGGGCTGTAACTGTTGGAGCTAACGCAGTAGATACTAAAGTTAGTACTTCTAGCAGCTTCGCACACAGAACGGGAGGGTATTTTAATACTAGCAATTGGAATATTCTACCTTCAGTATCTTACTTAAATGTAGCTAGATACTTAGGTGATGGATTTTCACTTGGTTTAGTAGGGTCAGTTAATAAAATTGACAAGTTTATCAAACCAGAAGCTGAAGGGTATGAGAAGTACAACCCAGGAGATTTAACTTACTACGGAATTGACGCAGAGGTTAAATATAGCTTCAAAGAATTATTAAAATCAAAAGTAGTAGATCCATTCATCTTAGTTGGTGGAGGTTATACTTTTATGGGGGATGCAAGTCAAGGAACAGTTAATGGTGGAGCTGGATTAAACTTCTGGTTTACTAAGAACGTTGCTTTAACAGTGCAATCTACTTATAAACATTCATTCTCTGATTCTAGATTACCAGATGTAGGTGTTGCTTCACACATGCAACATTTCGCAGGTATCCGTTTCCAATTTGGAGGTAAAGATACTGACGGTGATGGAATCTTAGATAAATATGACGAATGTCCAGACGTTCCAGGTTTAGCTGAATTTAACGGTTGTCCTGATACTGACGGAGATGGTATTCCAGATCACAAAGATGAGTGTCCAGATGTTCCAGGTTTACCTGAATTCAACGGATGTCCTGATACTGACGGAGATGGTATTCCAGATCATAAAGATGAGTGTCCAGACGTTCCAGGTTTAGCTGAATTCAACGGTTGTCCTGATACTGACGGAGACGGAGTGCCAGATAACAAAGACGAATGTCCTGAAGTTCCTGGTCCTAAAGAAAACAAAGGTTGTCCATGGCCAGATAGAGACGGAGACGGAGTGCCTGATCATTTAGACCAATGTCCAGATGTACCTGGTCCAGCTTCTAACAATGGATGTCCTGAAGTTAAAGAAATCAAAGCTGAACAAGTAAAACAGCTTAACGATTACGGAAAAACTTTATTATTCCACACTGGAAAATATACTTTCCAAGACGGTTCTTACACTGTTTTAGATAACATGGTTAAAATTATGAAAGAATACCCAACTGCTAAATTCCACATCGCTGGATATACTGACAGTACAGGTTCTAACAAAATTAACTTACCATTATCTGACAACAGAGCAAATGCTGTAAAAGTTTACTTAATTGAAAAAGGAATCGATTCTGCAAGATTAACTTCTAAAGGATACGGATCAGCTGATCCAATCGCTTCTAACAAAACAGTTAAAGGACGTGAGTTAAACAGACGTGTTGAGATTCAATTAGCTAAATAATTGAGTTAAAACTTAATACTATAGAAAACGCTTCGAGTAATCGGAGCGTTTTTTTTGTACCTTTATTTTTATGGAATCGAATACATTTTTAGATAAGCTGAGTGCACAGATTAGTGCTGATTTCCCAACCTCTATGGAGAGATTGGTTATTGTTTTGCCTAATAAACGTGCGAAAGTCTTTTTGTTAGAGAACTTAAAGAAGTATTATAGGACAAGTGTGTTCGCACCTGAGATTATAAATATTGAAGACTTTATACAGCATATTTCTGGTATTAGAGGAATTGATTCTATAGAACTTCTCTTTAAATTTTATATTGTTTATCAAGAGATAGAACAAGCAAATGCTCATGACTTTGAACGATTCTCAAGTTGGGCAAATATGTTGTTAGGTGATTTTAATGAAGTAGACAGGTATTTATTAGACCCAAATTATGTGTTTTCGTATTTAAAAAGTATTGAAGATATTAAGCATTGGTCTCTAGATCCAGAAAAGAAAACAGATTTGATAACTAGCTATTTAGCCTTTTGGGAGCAGATACCTGTTTATTATAATAAGTTATACGAAGTATTATT
Source organism: Flavobacterium sp. (assembly GCA_051649065.1). Lineage (GTDB taxonomy): Bacteria > Bacteroidota > Bacteroidia > Flavobacteriales > Flavobacteriaceae > Flavobacterium. The sequence goes on from JBOFGJ010000315.1 coordinate 11,697, forward strand.
AAAGGAACGTATAGGATATCAAGGGATGATATATAGAGAGGCTGTAAAGCTTCACAAAGACTACTTAAGTAGTAATGATAAGATATTCTACTTTGCTGGGTTTAATGCTTTAAATGCTGCTGAGGAGCAAATTATTCAGCATTTTTTATTGGAGAAAAGAGGGAAGGTTTTTTGGGATATAGATAAGCACTTTTTAGAAGATCCTTACCATGATGCAGGATTATTCTTACGTAGGATCAAAAGCAGTTGGCAACATTATCAGTATAATCCATTTGAGTGGATCGTAGATGAGTTTGGCAAAGAAAAGAATATACAAGTGATTCAGACTCCTAAAAGTGTAGGACAGGCTAAAATAGCAGGACAGATAGTAGAGTCACTTGGTGAAGAAGCTTCTCGTCTTGAGAAAGTAGCGGTAGTGTTAGGAGAAGAGAATTTGCTTTTACCAGTGCTACATAGTTTGCCAGCTACTGTTTCGAGTTTGAATATTACTATGGGATATAGTGGTAAAAGTAATCCAATACAGATACTACTAAACAAAATATTTAAGCTTCACTTATCAGCTATACGTCGTTCTGGGAAGCAATATGTTGTTTATTATAAAGAGATCTTAGATGTATTAACGAATCCTGTATTATCACAGATTATAGTTCCTGAGGAAGTTATTAAAGAAATTAATAACCGAAACTTAAGTTTCTTTAGTTTAAACCGTTTTAATGAATGGATTTCGGATAGTGATTTTCCAATGCGTGCATTAGTGTTTAATGCTTGGAAAGAACGAACTCCTGTTGAGATATTGCAGAACTTGATAGAAATTGTATTAGCGATTAAGGCAAGTTTAAATGATGAGGTGCATAGTGAACGTATTAGTAAGACATTCTTATATTCGTCTTTTCAAATGCTAAATAGGCTCGTGTCATACTGTCAACGCTATGATTTTATAAAAAGTTACGATACTCTATATTCGCTATATAAACAAGTAATGGAAATGTCTGAGGTTTCTTTTGAAGGAGAGCCTTTACAAGGATTGCAAATTATGGGAGTATTAGAAAGTCGTGTTTTAGATTTTGATACGGTTATAGTTACTTCTGTTAATGAAGGTAAATTTCCTGCAGGTAAATCGATAAATTCATTTATACCATATGATGTTAAGCGGGAGATAGGTTTGCCAACTTATAAGGAGAAAGATGCCATTTATAGTTATCACTTTTACCATCTGTTATTAAGAGCGAAGAATGTTTACTTGTTATATAATTCTCAAGCAGATGGGATGGATGCTGGTGAGAAGAGTAGATTCTTAACTCAGTTAGAAGTAGAGCAATTAGATACACATAATGTGAAATATGTTACTTATTCTGCTGAGTTACCTGAGAAGGCGAATGAATTAATACAAGTACCTAAGTCTGTATTGTTACAAGAGGAGTTAAAGAATATTTCAACAACGAAAGGTTTCTCTCCGTCAGCATTATCTAATTATCTGCGCAATCCTATACAGTTTTATATGCAGAGAGTATTGCGTATAAAAGAAGTAGAAGAGGTAGAGGAGAGTGTCGCTCTTAATACGTTGGGTACTATTATACATAATTCGTTAGAGAATCTGTATAAACCTTATAGAGGAGCAAAACTTACGGTAGATATTATTAAAAATATTCAGAGCAAAGCAGATGTAGAAGTCCAAACACAGTTCGAAGAAGTTTTTAATAGCGATAAAGAAAAGATAGGTAAGAATTTACTTGCTTTTGAAGTAGCCAAGCGTAATGTTTACCATTTCTTAGAAGAAGAATTGAACAAACTGAAGGAGGGAGATGATATTCTACTTCTAGAATTAGAAACAGAATTAACCTATACTTTAGAGGATGATAGATTGCCATATCCTATTAATCTATTTGGTTTTGTGGATAGAATAGAAGAGCGAAATGGCGTGATTCGTGTTATTGATTATAAAAGTGGAAAGGTTGAATCTAATAATGTCAAGTTAAGTACATGGGAAGGGCTAACCCTTGATCTAAAAAATGAGAAGATTATTCAGCTGTTATGTTATGCATTAATGTATACTAAGAACAATCCAAATCAATCTGTAGAGGCGGGTATTTATTCCTTTAAAAATAGAAAGGAAGGATTCTTGTTTTTTGGGGTTAGAGAGGGAAGGAATGAAGTTAATCATGAAATTACTTACAATACCTTAGCTTTGTTCAAAGAGGAATTAGTCACTCTGTTATTAGAGATACTTAATCCTGATATTGATTTTATACAGAATGAGTTATAGAAAAATAGGAAAGCACGAGCTTTCCTATTTTTATTTTAGACTTGTTTTTAATGCTTCTAGTAATTCTTCTTTAGCCTCTATCTGAGGTAAATGACCACTGTTAATCACAATAAGCTCTGTTTCTGTATTTGCGATTTCTTTAGTAATTTCATCTAGTGAAACTACAGGGTCTAAACGCCCTATAATCATTTTAATAGGGTAAGGAGCGAAGTGTAGTAAGATCTCTCTATCATTTCGTGACTTCATCCCTTCTACGGCAGCTAGTATCCCTTGTTTAGAGGTTTTTAATGCTGTTTCTAAGTGTTGTTCTACTTCTCTGGCATGAGTGATTTTGGCATCTTCGACGAATGTGTTGTTTATAGCCATTGTTACAAATAGGTCGCTATTTTTCTTGATTACGTCAAGTGCTCTATCTCTATTTATCTTTCTCTCAGTGCTGTCAGCTCTAGTGCTAGATGAGACTAAGACTATTCTCTTTACATAATCAGGATATAGCTCACCAAAGGCTAAGGATACATAGCCTCCCATAGAGTGACCAATAAGAGTTAATTTCTTTAAGTTTAAAGAAGAGATTATGGCAAATACTGCATCAGCCATATCTTCCATACTGTGTATATAACCTATGCATCCTGATTCTCCATGGCCTAATAGGTCTATAGCTATGACTCTATATTTCTGAGCGAAGTAATCTAAGTAGTAATCCCACATGTTGCTGTTTTCTAAAAAACCATGTAAGAATACTAATGTATTTCCTTTCCCTTTTTCTGTGTATGATATGTTAGTGTTCTTGTATAAGATTTTTGTAACGCTCATTATTCAATTTTGATGCAAATTTAGAATATAGGTATATGTGTTCAAAGCTTTTAACACTCTAAAAAAATGAACTATTGAAACGAGGCGTTAGATAGTAAATTTTTAAAGAGAATAAGTGTTTTAAACAGTTGTAATAATTAATTGTTTCAAAAATATAAACTTATGGGAATTATCAATTGTGATTTATTTATAGAAAATACTATCATTAGAAAGCAGATAGTCTAATTGCTGTTTGTTTTTTTGTAATATGTTGATTATAAGCTTTGTGTGTGTTTGTAGGTAAGTTGTATAGCATAAAAATGAATAAACATTGTTCATCTATATTTGTTTATCTGAACTAAATCTAAATAAACTAAAAGTATATCTTTGTCATTCAAATTTATATACGATGAAAAATATTATAGCTGTTTTTATGCTTTTTTGTGCTGTGTCTTATGGTCAGTCAGGTCTTCCTTATCAAATCTATACAAATAAAGGAAAGAAAGTAACTTATGATAAAATGATTAAAGAATTGGCTAAGAGTGATGTAGTTCTCTTTGGTGAGTTTCACAATAATTCATTAGGGCATTGGTTACAATTGCAAGTAACACAGTCATTAGGAAAAAAAAGAGAGTTAATGTTAGGAGCTGAAATGTTCGAGGCAGATAATCAAAAGGGGTTAAATGACTATGTACAAGGTGTAATTGAAGAAGAGGTATTTGGGAAGGAAGTTAGACTTTGGAATAATTACAAAACAGATTACAAGCCTTTAGTAGAATACGCAAAAACAAATAAACGCGAATTTATAGCAACGAATGTCCCTAGACGTTATGCTAGTTTGCTATTTAAGAAGGGAACTGAAGCACTTGATACGCTAAGTGTAGAAGAAAAAAGCTGGATAGCTCCACTGCCTTTTGCATATGATGGAAATCTTCCTGGTTATAAAAAGATGTTAGATATGTTCGAAGATCATAAGGATGAAAATCTACCTAAAGCACAAGCAATAAAAGATGCTACTATGGGCTACTTTATCGTTAAGAATTTTAAAGCGCCTCAATTATTCCTTCATTTTAATGGATCATACCACAGTAACAATTTTGAAGGGATTGTGTGGTATCTGAATCATTATAGTCCAGGACTGAAAATTAATACTATTACGATGGTGGAAAGCGATAATACGGGCAATTTCGAAAATGATAATTTAGGTTTAGCTAACTTTATTATTGTTATAGATGCGAATATTTTAAAGTCTTTTTAACATAAAGCTATATAAAACGCTTTAAAGTCTTAAAAAGTTTTTCGTTTGATTTGTTTAGCGTCTTCTTGATTGTGTTATTCTTTGTTTGTACTGAGTATAAATAGAAGTCTTCGCTTTGTGGATAACGTTAAGAAGGTGTATTTTTGAGAGATTTTTTCAAGAAAAACAATTAAAATTACATTATGGCAAAATCTGCACTTTTAAAGTCATCCCTAGCTAAAAAATATTGGATGGCTCTTACAGGGTTATTTTTATGCTTGTTTTTAGTAGGTCACTTGGCGGGAAACCTTCAATTGATCTTTGGTGACGCTTCAGCATTCAACGAGTATGCGTTATTTATGACTACTAATCCAGCAGTAAAAGTATTATCTTATGTTACTTACATTTCAATCCTTTTTCACGCGATTGATGGTATCGTTTTAACAATCCAAAACAAGAAAGCACGTCCAATCGGATATGCAAAAAACAACGCTGCTGCTAATAGTTCGTTTTCTTCTAGAAACATGGCTATCTTAGGAACATTGTTATTAGTATTCATCGTTACGCACATGGCTAACTTTTGGGCTAAGATGCACTTTGCTCAAATGCCTGTTCAAACTGTAGAAATAACAGTAGAAGGTCAGCCTGAGCCTGTTTTAATTTACAAAACAGTACAAGAGCAAGCAATCCCAGTATCAGCTGTTGAGGGTGGACAACTAGAGTTAAAAGGAACTCAGTTTTTCCAACCAGGTACAAATTTAAAAATTGCCGATGGATACAAAGATTTACATAAAATCACTATTGAGTTTTTCAAAAATGAGAGCACTGGTTTAATTGCTACTATTGCTTATGTATTAGCTATGGTTGTTCTAGGATTCCACCTATCTCACGGATTCGGAAGTGCATTCCAGTCTTTAGGTGTTAATAACCCTAAGTACAAAGGATGTATCAAAGGACTTAGTTTCTTAATAGCATATGTTATCCCAGCATTGTTTGCTATCATTCCATTATATATTCATTTTATTAAATAGTCCTAAAGAAATTTATCATGAAATTAGATTCTAAAATACCTAATGGACCAATTGATAAAAAATGGTCTGATTATAAAAATCATATTAAATTAGTTAACCCTGCTAATAAACGTAACATTGATGTTATCGTTGTTGGTACAGGATTAGCTGGTGGTTCTGCTGCTGCTACATTAGCTGAGTTAGGATATAATGTAAAAGCTTTTTGTTACCAAGATTCACCTCGTCGTGCGCACTCTATCGCTGCTCAAGGAGGGATCAATGCTTCTAAGAACTACCAAGGTGATGGTGACTCTGTTTACAGATTATTCTATGATACTGTAAAAGGAGGAGATTACCGTGCACGTGAGGCTAACGTTTACCGTTTAGCTGAAGTATCAGAAAACATTATTGACCAATGTGTAGCTCAAGGTGTGCCTTTCGCACGTGAGTACGGAGGTTTATTAGATAACCGTTCTTTCGGAGGGGTACAAGTATCTCGTACTTTCTACGCTAAAGGACAAACTGGACAACAGTTATTATTAGGAGCATACTCTGCTATGAACCGTCAAATCGGTCGTGGTAAGATCCAAATGTACAACCGTCACGAGATGTTAGACATCGTTAAAGTTGATGGTAAAGCAAGAGGTATTATCGCTCGTAACTTAATCAATGGTGAGATAGAGCGTCACTCTGCTCACGCTGTAGTTATTTGTACAGGTGGTTACGGAAACGTATTCTTCTTGTCTACAAATGCAATGGGTTCTAACGTTACTGCTGCTTGGAAAGCACATAAACGTGGAGCTTTCTTCGCTAACCCATGTTATACACAGATTCACCCAACTTGTATTCCTGTTACTGGTGACCACCAATCAAAACTTACTTTGATGTCTGAGTCATTGCGTAATGATGGACGTATTTGGGTTCCTGCAAAAATGGAGGATGCTGTAGCAATTAGAGAAGGTAGATTAAAACCAACTCAAATCGCTGAAGAGAATAGAGATTACTACTTAGAGAGAAGATACCCATCATTCGGTAACTTAGTACCTCGTGACGTTGCGTCTCGTGCTGCTAAAGAAAGATGTGATGCTGGTTATGGAGTTAATGCTACAGGAGAAGCAGTATACTTAGACTTCGCTTCTGCTATAGACCGTTACGGTAAAGAGCAAGCTCGTATTCACCATTTAGATGAGAACGATGCTAAATTAGTTTATAAATTAGGTAGAGACGTTGTAGAGAATAAGTATGGTAACTTATTCCAAATGTATGAGAAAATCGTTGATGAGGATCCATATACAACGCCTATGATGATTTATCCAGCTGTTCACTATACTATGGGTGGATTATGGGTAGATTATAACTTAATGTCTACTATCGAAGGATGTTATATCTTAGGTGAGGCTAACTTCTCTGATCACGGTGCTAACCGTCTTGGAGCTTCTGCTTTAATGCAAGGTTTAGCTGATGGATATTTCGTATTACCTTATACTATTGGTAACTACTTAGCGGATGATATCCGTACAGGTAAGATCCCAACAGATTTACCTGAATTTGATGAAGCTGAGAAAAATGTACGTGGTATTATCGAACACTTACTTAACAATAAAGGAACTCACTCTGTTGACTACTTCCACAAGAAGCTTGGTAAAATCATGTGGGATAAAGTAGGTATGGCTCGTAATGCTAAAGGTCTTACTGAAGCTATGGCTGAAATCGCTCAATTAAGAGAAGAGTTCTATAAAGATGTGAAAGTATCTGGTACTAACGAAAGCTTTAACCAAGAGTTAGAAAAAGCGTTAAGAGTAGCTGATTACTTGGAACTGGGTGAATTATTCGCTAAAGATGCTTTACACCGTGAAGAATCTTGTGGAGGACACTTCCGTGAAGAACACCAAACTGAGGATGGAGAAGCAAAACGTGATGATGAAAACTTCGCTTACGTTGCTGCTTGGGAATACAAAGGTAACCCTAGCGATGCAGTGCTTCACAAAGAAGACTTAGTTTATGAAAACATTAAATTGGTAACTCGTAGTTATAAATAATATTGAGGCTTAGGTCTTCGGACCTAACCTTTTTGTAAAAATTCGATACAAATGAATCTTACACTTAAAATATGGCGTCAATCAAACGCTAAAGAACAAGGGAAAATGGTTGATTATAAAATCAGCGACGTTTCTCCTGATATGTCTTTCTTAGAAATGCTTGATGTATTAAACAACGAGTTAATCGAGAAAGGTGATGATCCTGTAGCTTTCGACCATGACTGTCGTGAGGGTATCTGTGGTATGTGTTCTTTATTCATTAATGGAGAAGCTCACGGACCAGATAGAGGAATTACTACTTGTCAGTTACACATGAGAAAGTTTAAAGATGGAGATACTATCTACATTGAGCCTTTTAGAGCTAAAGCTTTCCCAGTGATTAAAGATTTAGTAGTTGACCGTACTGCTTTTGATAAAATTCAACATGCAGGTGGTTTTATTTCTGTAAATACTTCAGGTAATACACAGGATGCTAATGCTATTCCAATTCCTAAACACGATGCTGACCGTGCTTTTGACGCAGCTACTTGTATTGGATGTGGTGCTTGTGTAGCTACATGTAAAAACTCTTCTGCTATGTTATTCGTATCAGCTAAGGTTTCTCAATTTGCTTTGTTACCACAAGGTAAAGTTGAAGCTGCTGACCGTGTATTAAACATGGTTACTGAGATGGATGCTTTAGGGTTTGGTAACTGTACTAACACTGGAGCATGTGAAGTAGAATGTCCTAAAGGAATTTCTTTAGAGAACATCGCTCGTATGAACAGAGAATACTTAAAAGCAAGCTTGAAATAATAGTTTTTCTTGAAATAAACGAAAAAGCAGATATATTTATATATCTGCTTTTTTTATTTTTACCCTTTAAATTTTTGAACATAGTTGACAGATGCAGAGCAAAACTATTAAATATAAAGTATATGATTTGTTGAATAATGAATCACCTACTATTGGAAGTAAGATTGTACAGGGGTCAATAATTACTTTAATTCTTTTGAATGCGATCTCTTTAATCTTTGAGTCTATACCAGAGGTTAAGATTGAGTATGCTGCTTTTTTTGTGAAGTTTAATCTTTTTTCAGTGCTTTTTTTCTCACTAGAGTATGTCCTTCGTATGTGGTCTATTAGCTGTGATGAGCGCTTTAATAAACCATTTATAGGTAGATTAAAGTATGCCTTTACCTCTATGCAGCTTATCGACTTATGTGCCATATTGCCATTTTACTTGTCTTTTGTTCACGTTGATTTGCGTATTCTACGATTATTAAGAGTTTTTAGATTATTGCGTGTTTTTAAAGTAGCGAAGTACGTATCTGCTTTAGCTATTGTGATGACTGTTCTTAAACGAAAAGCTGGAGAACTTGCTATTGCTGCATTCCTATTAGTATTCCTTTTACTTATAGCATCTACCGCTATTTACTATGCTGAGAATTCCTCACAACCTGAAGCGTTCTCAAGTATACCTGATTCTATGTGGTGGTCTGTTATAACTATTTGCACAGTTGGCTATGGTGATATATATCCTATTACGGTACTTGGTAAAGTTATAGGAGGTATTCTAGCAGTGATCGGTATAGGTTTTTTTGCATTGCCTACAGGTATTATATCTTCTGGATTTACTGAAGTATTAGATGAACGTAAAGAAAAGAAGGCAATTGCAGATCAGTTAGTCAAAGAAAAAGACGCATTGGAAACATGTCCTTGTTGTGGGAAACCTATTGATTAATTGACGTCTTGTTGAGTTAAGTTTATGAGGAAGTCAGACTAGGTGGATATTATTGCTTATTTTTGAAATTAAATCAAAGTAAATAAGCGATATGAAAGTAGCCCTGTTACAAGCTCCATTAGCATGGGAAGATATAGAGAAAAATAAGATACACTTTATCAAGCTATTAAATAATATTGAATCAGATACTGATTTGGTAGTATTGCCCGAGATGTTTGTATCAGGATTTACGATGAGCCCTGAGAGAGTTTATATTACTATGACAGATAATTACATTGCAGAACTTCAATCGTTGTGCAAAACGTACTTATTTGCCCTAACAGGGAGTATAGTTATTAAGGAAGGAGACGATTATTATAATAGATTGTTCTTTATAACGGATACAGGTGAGATTAGTACATATGATAAGAGACATCTTTTCTCTTTAGCAGGAGAGGAGAAGGTCTATAAAGCAGGTAATGACCGACTAGTAGTAAACTATCGCGGTTGGAATATATGCCCATTAGTATGTTATGATTTGAGATTTCCAGTGTTTAGTCGTAACTATGGAGAAGTTTATGACTTACTTATTTATGTCGCAAGTTGGCCAGATCAGCGTATTTATGCATGGGATGCCTTATTAAAAGCACGTGCTATAGAGAATATGAGTTACCTAGTAGCAGTGAATAGATGTGGTAGTGATGAGAATAACAATATATATTCTGGACATTCTCAAGCTTTAGATATGTTAGGGGGATATCTATTAGAACCTTTAGTTGGAGAGCATATAGCCTATGTGAAACTTGATAAAGCTAGACAAGATAAGATTAGAAAAAGCTTTGGAGTCCTTAGAGATGCAGATAGCTTTACAATATAGCAGACAGAATTATAAACCCAGATTAAACATTAGCCAAATACTGCAGAGTATTTCTATTTCATATCTCTTTCATTTCTTCTAAAACCTTACTACAGTATGCTTTTAAAATAAATTCAGAGCTATTTTATAATTACTTTTCGTTTATATGTCTATCGCTTAATCTGGGATAAAATAAAAACGCCTCAAGGTATAACTTTGAGGCGTTTTTATTTATAAACTGATTTGTTCTTTTATATCCCAGTTAGCACGTACGTCTATCTGTTCAGGGAAGTAGACAGTCTCTTCTGGTTGTCTTCTATCCCAGTAGTATCCAGTGTCCCATTTGCCATTCTTATTATCATCATAGATTACTCTGATATAGTATTGTCTAGGAGGAAGCAGTGTGAATTCAAATGTGTTTTTACTATCACTAGATTGACTTACCACAACTTTTTCTTTTTCATCTAGTAGCTCTACTATCACTGGGAATCTTTTTAATCCATTAAGTGTGATGGTTAGATTACCATAATCAGTGTAGGCCTGTGTTTTGCTATTTATAATTAACGTATCATTTACTTTGCCGAAGAAGTCTGTTATTGCCCCTGGCATCACTGATACTTTGTAATTATCTAACTCTTCTTTTTTAAACTTAAGAAAGATCTTTTGCTCTAGAGATTTGTTGTCTATCTCGAAAGGTACAGCCACAGAGTCTTTATTCAGGATAGTGATTAATTCTTTCTTTATATTTTTGACAGGAGTACTCGTTTCTATAAATAAGTCAGATAGGAAATGCAATGTTCCTGAAGAAGCATTAACAGATAGCGAGTCTATTTCTTTCATCTTTGGTCTTGGTTTAACCATAAATGTCTTAGTGAACTCTCCTTTAGATGCTGTGATATGTAGAGAATCTGCCTCGATCTTAGGGAACCATACTTGTAAGCTGTCTTTCTCTGGCATATAAGTATAAGTACTTGGAATAGTGATGCCATTTTTCTTTACTTCGACTTTAGCATCCTCAGCATTACCTGTGTAAGGGATATACCATTTGTTTTGTGTAATCTGTGCAGGTCTATTAGCTACAAATTTTTCTTCTGATTTAAATAAGGTAAGGTCAAATGTTTTATCTGTTGGGATCTCAATAGGTTCTTTTATGAAAGCAATCTTGTCTTCTACAGGATTAAACATAAAGTTACTATTCTTATCTTTTAATGCCACTAAGTAATATTTACCAGCCTTGATATTCTCTATAGAGAATGTCGTTAGACTATCTAATGTATTCGTTACATATAGAGGCTTCTGTCTATAGATAGTAGAGTCTTTAAAGGTCTCAGCATCATATAGCATTACATTAACGAAGTTATCAGATTTAAGTTGATGAGCAGATTTAATTGTTCCACCTAATTTCAGTGAGTCAATATAGTCTCCTGTAGAGAAGATGTACTTAAATTGCTTTAGTACATTCCCTTCATTGTTATCTATAATAGCGTCTCCGAAGTTAAAGCTATATGTTGTATTTGGTTTTAGCGAGTCTATTAAGTTGATTGTTACCGTTTTTCGGGCATTTCCCATAGGTAATACCTCCGGCATTCTATCCATCGGTGGAGATATGATTAAGTTTTGATTCGCATTCTTAATTTTAACGAATTCGTCAAAATCTATAGTGATCTGTTTTTTGTCAAAGTGGATAGAGTGATTCTTGGGATTACTACCTAATACCACAGGTGGGATGGTGTCTTTATCTCCTCCAGAAATAAATCCTCTTTTCGCACAGTTTGAAAATGTTATAAAACAAAATATCGTAAAGCAAACAATAAAGTAAATACGAAACTTAGACATAATTTTAATTTAAAAGACAAATTAACAACTATATTTTTTAGTTAGAAAATATCACTTCTTAAAACTTTTAAATGCTACGCGCTAAACACAAGATTGTAATCTTGGTATTAGGGATTAATAGTAGTTTTTTACAGCAGGCTTCGAGTGTATTACCCGTAGTGAGAATGTCATCTAAGAGGAGAAAATGATTGTGTTCTTGGGTGATATGAGTTCTATCGATATCAAATACTTCATTCTTTTGATTCTTGCGTTGGAAGCGTGATTTAGTAGTTTGTGAAGATGTCTTCAATGTTTTAATCAATAGTTTGTTATTTATTGAGATATTAAAGTGTTCACTTATTGCTTTTGCAAAACCATCTACTTGATTATACCCTCGAGAGCGAAGTTTATTTTTATGCATGGGTACAGTGAGTATAGAAGTAACATTTTGTAGTATAGAAGTTTTATCTAATTGAGAAGCGTAAATATTGCCTAGAAAATAACTTATCTCAGGATGATTCTTATATTTTAGATTGTGAATAAGTTGCTGCACAATACCTCCTTTAGCGAAGTACATCATACAAGCCATATGTTCTATAGGAATCTTACCATAGAACTTGTTGATAGAAGAATTGTTAGGAATAGTGTGTTCTTGAGTAAAAGGAAGATCATTTCTGCAGCTCAGGCAGATTATTTCCTCATTGTGTAAAAGCAAATTATTGCATGCTTTGCAATTATTTGGAAACAGGACATTCAGAATATCTTTTATCATTGTTCTTTTTAATAAGGATTTGAGTCTGATTTTTATTCATAATGTGTATTATGGCATAAAATTAGTTATAACTAAACTGTGCTAATTATGAATAACAAATATCTTTGTAGTCAAATGAAAGTATTGAAATGAAAATAGAAGAAGTACAACAACAAATTATGCAATTAATGGTATTAATTGCTCAAAATAAGAAAAGTGAAGCGTCTAAGGCAATTGAGAATATTGAAGAGGCTATCAATGAAGGATTAGACTTTGCTCAGACAGATGAAGAAGTAGTTCATTGGGGAAAATTTTTAAAGATTATAGAAGAATTAAAATTAAAAGTATCATAATGGAATTAGAGCAACCTTGTTATTGTTGTAGTGGTAAGGAGTATTCGCATTGCTGTGAACCATTTATCAGACTTAAGGAGAATCCTAATACAGCTGAACAGCTTATGCGTTCTCGTTATACTGCGTATGCACTAGCTAATGCTATTTATATCGTTAATACTACACACCCAAAGACAAGGCATGCTCATAATAAGAGAGCTATACTTCAATGGGCTAAGGAGAACAATTGGTTGCAATTAGAAATTGTAGCAAGTGAAGAGTCGCATGTAGTATTTAAGGCACACTTTAAGGATATAGAAGGAAATGTACATATACATTATGAGGATTCACTTTTTGAAATATTAGGAGGGAAGTGGTACTATGTATCTGGTACATTTAATGAATAATACTCTAGATTTAGAGAGGTCAAGTTAAAATTACTTCGTAAATTAGTGAAAATATAAAAACTGTATTAATATGAAAACAACCAGAGTAGAAAGTGATTTAATAGGTGAATTACAAATTCCTATAAATGCTTATTATGGAGTACAGACACAGAGGGCGATTAATAACTTTAAGATATCGACAAGTAAGTTGTCTGATTATCCTGAGTTTGTTAAGGGATTAGCTATAGTTAAATGGGCTGCAGCTAAAACCAATTTCGAGTTAAACGTATTAGACGAGAAAATATATAAAGTAATCGCTGATGTATGTCAAGAGATTATAGATGGTAAATTACACGCTGAGTTCCCAGTGGATATGATTCAAGGGGGAGCTGGTACTTCTGTAAATATGAATGCTAATGAGGTTATCGCTAATAGAGCGTTAGAGATCTTAGGATTCGAGAAAGGAGACTATGCACATTGTTCTCCTAATGATCACGTTAATTTATCTCAATCTACTAATGATGCTTATCCTACTTCTTTTAAAGTAGCGATATTCGAAATGAATAAAAGAGTAGTAGAGAAGTTAGAGTTATTAGTAAATGGTTTTGAGGCAAAAGCTAAGGAGTTCGAAAACATTATTAAAATGGGACGTACACAACTTCAAGATGCTGTACCTATGACTCTAGGGCAAGAGTTCGGAGCATTTGCATTCACTTTAAAAAGAGAAATAGCTACATTAAATCAGGCTAGCCAAGCTTTCTTAGAGATTAATATGGGGGCTACAGCTATTGGTACTGGTTTAAATGCTGTACCTGGATATGCTGATCTATGTGCTAAAAACTTAGGTTTATTAATGAAACAACCTGTTACTTCTGCTGAGAATCTTGTAGAAGCTACATCTGACACAAGTGGATTTGTTGCTTACTCAGGAGTATTGAAAAAAGTTGCTATCAAGTTATCTAAGATTTGTAATGACTTAAGATTATTATCTTCAGGACCGCGTACAGGACTTAACGAGATACAACTTCCTCCTATGCAACCAGGATCGTCTATTATGCCAGGTAAAGTAAACCCTGTTATCCCTGAAGTGGTTAACCAGGTATGCTTTAAAGTGATTGGTAATGATATGACTATTACTATGGCATCTGAAGCAGCTCAATTACAGTTAAACGTGATGGAGCCTGTATTAGCACACACATTAATGGAGTCTATGATATGGATGGAGAATGCTATGCAAACTTTAGTAGAGAAGTGTGTAGTAGGAATTAAAGCTAATGTAGAGCATAATAAAGATTTAGTGTTAGGAAGTATTGGTATTGTAACAGCATTAAATCCATATATCGGATATAAGGCAAGTACTAAAATTGCTAAAGAAGCTTTAGAAACGGGAAGAGGAGTTTATGAACTAGTATTAGAACATAATTTATTGACTAAAGATAAGTTAGATGAGATATTAGATCCTAAACATATGCTTGCACCGCATTCGATTTAATAAACAAAATAAAGGTTAACCCAGATTAAGCATTAGCTAAATACTGCAAAGTATTTCTACTTCAAATCTCTTTCATTTCTTCTAAAACAATACTACAGTATGCTTTTAGAATAAATTCAGAGCTATTTTGTATAATTACTTTTAGTTTATATGTCTATCGCTTAATCTGGGTTTAATAAAAAAGTCTCCCATTGGGAGACTTTTTTATTGATATTTATGTAACTTTTTGAGAATCTGTTGTCTTAAGTGTAGATTGGTAGGTTTTTTGTTGTACTTAGTAAAATTTAAGATACGGATTATGAAAGCATTAGTTATAGGAGGTACTGGGGCAACGGGAAAAGTGCTCGTACGTCAATTGCTTTGTGATGATGCCTTTCACGAAGTAGTTATTTTTATTAGAAGAGATTGGGAGTTACAGCATCCTAAATTAGTTACTCATATAATTGATTTTGAGAATATCGATCAGTGGAAGCATTTAATTCAAGGAGATGTAGCCTTTAGCTGTCTAGGTACTACGCTGAAAGAGGTAGGGAGTAAAAAGAATCAATGGCATATAGACTATGACTATGTAATGCAGTTCGCTCAATATGCGAAAGGGAGTAGGGTGAAGACTTTTGTGCTATTATCAGCTAAGGCTGCTTCAGAGCGCAGTGCTTTCTTTTACAGTAGACTAAAAGGAACTTTAGAGCGCTCAATACTTAATTTGAGTTTTGATAATACTATTATCTTGAGACCAGGTTTATTACTACGCCCAGGCTCAAATCGTTTTGGTGAACGTCTAGCAGCTAAGATATTATTTGGATTTAATGCAATAGGTCTGTTTAAGAAGTATAAACCGATTGAAGTTGTCAAAGTAGCTAATCGAATGCGCAATGAAGCTAAGGAAGACTGCTGTCGTCGAATAATTATTGAGAGTAATGAGATGTAGATAATTGTATTAGTACATTTATCTAGTCATATTTACTATTTACATATCTTTTGATTGCATGCTAGCAAGTTAGTTATACTAGAGTGTTTGGTGTATAAACATAAATTAGGCTTAACTCTTATGGAGTTAAGCCTAATCTTAAGTGTATTCTGATTTTGTATACTATTTAAAACTTGCTGCTATTTTAAGTAATGCATCTGGATTACTAACGCCATCTTTTACATTCATTACTTTAATATTATCACTATCTCCTGTACCTGTACTTAAAGGTAACTGTTGTGGTATCTTAGGTGTTTCTCCGAATAGTGTTTGGTATAATACGATAGAGTTAACGAATACTGCATCATTAAGCATGTGTCTTGATGAGTCTGTATGACGTAATACATCTTTACCTTCTTTGACTGCTGTATAGCCTTCTTTACCCTCATACGCTGCACCTAATACAGAAGAAAAGTCTAGGTATCCCGTGTTAGGCAATGCTTTTGCTACTGCTACACCATTCTCAACTAATAGCGGTTGATAATCTTTATAGTCTGTCCCATTGTACTCGAATGGCACAGTTAACCCATAGATATAAGTGGCTACACCAGGACTATTTGTAATTATTTGATCATGTACATTTTTTGTGTTTGTTTTGTACTTATCTAGTTCTTGGATTGCTACAGGAGTTGCTTCTTGTAAGATCACATAGTCAAAGTAATTGCCATCTTTATCTGTTTTACCAAATAGTTTATCGGCATCTTTCTTATTCGCACCGATGATCTTGTCGATACTTACTCCCATTGCTAGTAGTGATTTTACCTCTACTTCTTTATTATTCTCTTTTGCAAGAGCTTCTAACATTTTAGGAAAACTTGCGAAGTACTCTGTATGGCTGTTACCAACGAATAATACTCTTACAGGACCTTCTGATTTAGGAGGTGTAGGTTTAGCAACTAACTCTTTAGGAGCACTTCCTTCAGTAGCTCCTTCTGTACCTGCAGACTTGTTTTTATCTCCACAGGAAGTAAGTATTAACGTTCCGATAAAGGCACTTAATAAAATCTTTTTCATAGTATTTTTATTTAGAAATAATGTTAATACTATCAAAGCTAAACATTATAATCTTTCTAATACAA
>JBOFGJ010000316.1:0-14824 GCA_051649065.1 Flavobacterium sp.
TACCCCTCTAATACCCTAAACCGAATACACTTTAGCGAGCGGACTATGGTATTAAGGATAGGTATCCTATCTATTCTTTCTTCTATTTCCTTCGACATTATTCCTCTTTTCTATTGTTAGACTTTTTTCTACTCTGATATACTAGAATATCATTTTAGTAGTACTTCTTTTTCTATGCCTATTGCTAACTATAATACTGCCTTTAAGCTTAAATCCATATTATACACTGAGTGTGTCAATGCACCTGAAGAGATATAATCTACACCACACAAGGCATACTCACGTGCTGTAGTTTCATTGATATTACCTGATGACTCCGTCTGACATTGGTCTCCTATAAGTGCAACAGCTTCACGCGTCATTGCATAATCAAAGTTATCCAATAAGATACGGTGTACATTATCACATCCTAAAATTTGCTTAACTTCATCAATATCTCTTGCCTCTACGATAATCTTAAGGTCTTTATTATTATCTTTTAGATATTGGTTTGTTTTCTCAATAGCCTCCTTGATTCCACCAGCAAAATCAATATGGTTATCTTTCAACATAATCATATCGTATAATGCAAATCTATGGTTCTCCCCACCTGCTATCTTTACAGCCCACTTCTCTATCACACGAATACCTGGAGTAGTCTTGCGAGTATCTAATATCTTAGCTCCTGTACCTTCTAGTAAATCTACGAATACACGTGTCTTCGTAGCAATAGCACTCATACGTTGCATCGCATTAAGCATTAAGCGCTCTGCCTTTAATATAGACTGTGACGAACCTGATACATATAAAATGATATCGCCAACCTTAACTTTAGCACCATCATGGATACACACTTCTACTTTCAATGTGGGATCTACATAGTCTAATACCATCTTAGCAAACTCTACACCTGCTATATACCCCTCTTCTTTTACCAATAGTTTAGCTTTGCCTGTAGCAGTAGTAGGTATACACGCTAATGAACTATGATCACCGTCACCTACATCCTCTCGTATAGCATTCTTAATAATTATATCTAATTCTGCCTTAAATTGTGCTTCTGAAATCATATTTTAAAAAAAATTGCGATGCTAAATTAAGAAATGTTTTACCAACTCTCAATATATAACATCGCAAACTATGGGTATAACAATATAAACTATCCTATAATAACACCTAACATTTTATAGAATTCTCTAAGGATATCAGGGTGTCCAGGCCATGCTGGTGAAGTAACTAAATTACCATCTACTACAGCCTTATCCACTGCTACTTCTTTATATATACCGCCTGCTACAGTTACATCTGGTCCTACCGCAGGATATGCTGTAAGTGTTCTACCTTCTAAAACACCGGCAGGAGTTAAAACTTGTATTCCGTGGCAAATAGCCGCTACGGGTAAATTCTTCTCAAAGAAGTATTTTACAAAGTCTATTACTTTACTATTTAAGCGGATATACTCTGAAGAACGACCTCCACAGATATATAACCCATCATAATCTGATATTTTCACTTCGTCAAAAGACTTATTAATCACAAAGTTATGTCCTCTTAACTCTGCATAAGTTTGATATCCTACGAAGTCGTGTACTGCGGTGGCGATAACTTCATTCTTATTCTTTCCAGGGCAGACCACATCTACTTTCACACCTACTGATAATAACGCCTGATAAGGTACCATCACTTCATAATCTTCTACGAAGTCTCCTGCTAACATTAAAACTGATTTTGCCATATATCTTTATTTTAGATTAATATGCTTCCAATATACTCATTTATCTCTGCTTTATATAAGTATTTTAAAAAAAATCCTTTGTAAAAGATGACTTCACTCATACTTTTTAGTAATTTTAAACAAAATAGAAAGACAACTTTAAATACAAATAGCCCTATGAAAACAAAAATCGCATTATTAGCACTTGCACTAACATCATTAGTTAGTTGTAATCAAAAAGTAGAACCAACTAAGGATATCAAATTTAAAGATTTATATACTATAGAAGTACCTGGTGCATTCGCCCCTATGCAAGAATTGTATCCTAATGCAGATCTACAATATGGCAATACATTTATACCAATGTATCTAGTGACAGTTCACCAAGATAAAAAGGAAACTGCTAACTTTGAAGATTATGTAAATAAAAGTCTTGCTAGTTACAATAAAAGAGAAAACTATGAGGTAATTAACCAAGAGGATGTACGTATAAACGGCGTTGCAGGTAAGCGATATGAAATCCAAATGTCACAAGGGAAGGATATGATGTATATGATACAAGTAATGATAGATGGAAAGAAAGCTAACTATCAATATATTACATGGACTACAGGAACTAATAAACAAGCTCAAAAGGACAATTTCCTAAACATTTTAGCAACTTTTAAAGAACAACAATAATTTAACAAAATTTAAGCATTGCTAAATTTATAGTGATATTATTTATCGTATCTTTATAGTACTCAAAATGAGTGCTTAAAAGCACTAAATAGTTAAATAAAAAATATTAAAAATAATTATGAAAAAATTAAATTTAGCTTTAGCTGTATTAGCAACAAGTACAATGTTATTCTCATGTGGTGAGAAAAAAGCAGATACTACAACTACACCAACAGAAACTCCTGCTGAGACTCCTGCAGCTCCAGAAGAAGTAACAGGTGTACAAATCAGTATCAATGCTGGTGACGATATGAAGTTTGACCAAAATGAAATTAAAGTTCCTGTAGGACAACAAGTAACTTTAACGTTCAAACATACTGGTAAAATGGCTAAAGAAGTGATGGGACATAACTGGGTATTATTAAAACAAGGTACAGATATGGCTGCATTCGCTGATGATGCTGCTAAAGCTGCTGATACAGATTATATCCCTGCTAAAGATGCAGATAAAATCGTAGTTCATACTAAAACTTTAGGTGGCGGTCAATCAGAAACTATTACATTCACAATCACTGAGGCTGGTACTTATGATTTCTTATGTACTTTCCCTGCTCACTTCGCTCTAATGCAAGGTAAGTTGATTGCTGAATAGTCAAAAACTAATAATTCTTATAATGGAGGAGTTGTTCATAGAACAGCTCCTTTTTTTATTCCATTATATCTAAATAACTAGATTCTATTAAAGCTTATCTCATATTAAAGGTGTAAATAATGTTAAAAAAGACACAATTAAGCTATTTTAGCCCAAAATTAGTAGTCATATTTTTCTGACTAATTGGTTATTCTTATTTAAGCATGTATATTTGTTTCAACAAATTAGCATATAAAATGAAAAAAATTGTATTATCATTAGCTGTAATAGCTACATTAACTTTAGCATCTTGTGGAAACAAAAATGCAGACAAAGCAACTACTACTACTGAACAAGAAGTAGCAACTGAGCAAGGAGACAAATACGCAGTAAACTTAACTGAAAGTAATGTAACTTGGAAAGTAGGACACAAAGGTGGTTTAAACCCACGTTTTGGTACTTTAGCTTTAACAGCTGGAGATATCGCAATTGATGCAACAGGATTGAACGCAGGTTCTTACACTATCGATATGACTTCTATCAAAGCTGACCGTTCTTCTGTTGATAAAGACGAAGATGTAGCTAAATTAGAAGGACACTTAAAAAGCCCTGACTTCTTTAATGTAGAAACTAATCCAACTGTTGATTTCAAAATCACTAAAGTAGAAGATTTCGACGCAGCTAAACACACTAGCAAAGTAGAAGGAGCTAACAAAGTGGTAAGTGGTAACTTAACTATCTTAGGAAAAACTGTAAACATCACTTTCCCTGCTAAAGTAACAGTAGAAAATGGAAAAGCAGTTATGGATGCTTCTTTTGTAGCTGATCGTACAGAATGGGGGTTAGTATTTGGTACTACTGATAAAGATTCTGGTGCTGCTCTTAATCCTGCTGACTGGGCTATAAGCAAAGATATGGAAATCGGAATTCATTTAGTAGCTGACAAAGTAACTGAATAATTTCATTCAAAACATAACACATAAGAGCTACTCGTAAGGGTAGCTCTTATTTTTTACTCCCTTTATCAAAGAGGAACAAGAATAAAGCTGTAACTTTGAGTTTTTCTAATAGAAAACAGATACAATGAAGCATTTTGATATTATAATTATAGGAGGTGGTCCTATAGGTATAGCCTGTGGATTAGAAGCTAAGAAGAACGGGCTTTCTTATCTAATCATCGAAAAAGGATGTCTAGTAAACTCTCTATACCACTACCCTGTCAATATGCAATTCTTCTCATCTTCTGAATTGTTAGAACTAGATAACATACCTTTTATTAGCAAGGAGAATAAACCACGTCGAAGTGAAGCATTAGAATACTACCGTAGAGTAACAACTACTAATACACTAAATATTCACTTGTTTGAAACAGTACTAAGTAGCACTAAGAACAATGAAGGTTTATTTGAAGTAAAGACTTCTAAAGATGACTATACCGCTAAAGATGTTATAATCGCTACTGGATTTTATGACATCCCTAATCCACTAAACATTCCTGGTGAGGAGCTAGCTAAGGTATCTCACTACTATACTGACCCACATTACTATGCTGGTATGGATGTAGTGGTAGTAGGCGCAAGTAATTCGTCTGTAGATGCAGCATTAGAATGTTACCGAAAAGGAGCTAATGTAACTATGGTCATTAGAGATAAAGAAATAAGCTCTCATGTCAAATATTGGGTAAAACCAGATATTGAAAACAGAATAGCAGAGGGTAGTATCACTGCCCTATTTAACAGTACTATTAAAGAAATAACAGATAACACCATTATAATCAAGGGAAATAAAGAAGAAATGACAATAAAAAATGACTTTGTCCTTGCACTTACGGGATATCGTCCTAACTTTGTCTTTTTAGAACAATTAGGAGTAACTATTTCTACAGATGAGAATCGTACTCCTACTTACAATACAGAAACTATGGAAACAAATGTGTCGAACTTATATTTAGCAGGTGTAGTATGCGGTGGTTTAAACACGCACACTTGGTTTATTGAGAACTCTAGAATTCACGCTGTTACCATTCTTAACCACATTTTTTCTAAATATCGATATCGTCGATTTTAGGACTTACATTCCTTACACACCCCTTTAGCTACTACGTCTATATCATCCAATTGAAAACCTATTGGTATTTCTATTTTCGGAATAGACACTTGTGTTAGACAAATTGTCTTTTTACAATTACTACACACAAAATGTAGATGAGTATCGTGATGATGGCTTTCATCACATTCCTGAGCACATAATGCATATTGAGTTACATTATTAGTCGTAATACTATGAAGCAATCCTTTGCTTTCAAATGTCTTTACTGTTCTATATAACGTCACTCTATCAGATTGATCAAAACTTGCCTCAATATCAGCAAGTGATACTGCTCCCTTTTGTTGTTTTAAGAACTTCAATACTAATAGACGCATTGCAGTAGGGTTAATCTTTTTGGCTTGTAATTCTTGCTCTAAACTAAGGCTGCTCATATTCTCTCATTTTGTCTATAAACAAAGATAAGCAATGTTTACTTATCTTGTAGTTTCCTGTAATCAGATTGCGGTTAACATTAAATTGGCTTAAAAACAATTAAAACATTTTATCACAAATAAACATATTTGATTATTATAGTAATAAATAAAAACATATATTTATTTTTTTACTACAATCAAACTAAAAAAATTAACTAACAGTGAATAGTAAACTTATAGGAAGTTCCCTTATCATAGCGGGTACAGCAATTGGAGGTGGAATGTTAGCCATGCCAATTATATCTTCAGGAGTAGGATTTATAGGTATTACCATAGTAATGATATTAATATGGTTAACGATGTGCTATACTGCCATACTATTAGTAGATACATATAAAGACAATAATCCTAATGACGGATTAAGTACGATGACATATAAATATCTAGGTAAAGCTGGATCTATTGTCACGGGAATAAGTATGCTAACATTAATGTACGCCCTAGTCAGCGCTTATATAGCTGGAGGTAGTGATATCTTAAGATTAAACCTAAGCAAATGGTTAGCTACTGAAGTAAGTCCACAAATCACTGCTTTTATATTCACTGTATTATTTGGAGGTATAGTAGGTCTAGGAGCACGAGTAGTGGATATAGCAACTAAATGGATATTCTTCATCAAACTATTGTTTCTATTTATCGTTATAGTAGTAATCTGTGGTCATATCAAAATAGATAACCTATTACAAATGCCTTTAGAAAGTAAACTATTCTACTCTTCTATTCCTGTTATCTTTACTTCATTTGGTTTTCACATTGTAGTACCTAGTATGGTCAAATATCTAAACGGAGATATTAAACTACTTAAAAAAGCGTTTATCTATGGAAGTTTATTACCACTAGTCGTTTATCTTATTTGGCAATTATCTATATTAGGTAGTATTGAACCAGAGACATTCTTTGCGATCATAAAAGAGACCAAAGGATTAGAAGCAGTCATAGTTGCTGTTAATGGTGTATCTGAATCTAAATGGATGAATATTCCTCTTAATATATTCTTCTCTGCAGCTATATTAACGTCATTCTTAGGGGTAGCACTAGCATTATTTGACTACATAAAAGACTTAAGTAAGAGAAAAACATTTGGTAAGAACACGGTGATTCTTTACTTAATCACATTTATACCACCTTTATTATTTGCTTTATATTACCCAAAAGGATTTGTAATAGCACTTAGTTATGCTGCAATATCAGTGGTTATTACTTCTCTGTTTATTCCAGTATTAATGTATATCAAAGTAAAACAAGAAAGAAAAGAAACAATATCTTTCTTCCAAAAGATAGCTTTTAGCCTAATTTTTGCTTTTGGAATCGGAATATTAATTATACAAGTATTAATGACAGCGGGAGTACTCCCAATCTTAGACTAATGAAACACCATTTAATTCACAGAATTAATTAAATTAAAACAAAAAAAGAAATGCAAAAAATTATCGGAAGTATCTTTATTGTCGCTGGTACGACAATCGGAGCAGGAATGTTAGCAATGCCAATTATCTCAGCAAGTGTAGGCTTTACCTTTATGGCCTTTATCTTGTTCTGTATCTGGTTTGCTATGTATTACACTGCTATACTTTTGGTAGATGTTTATAAATATAACCCTCCTACTGATGGATTAAATACCCTTACTGTAAAATATCTTGGTAACTCAGGGGCTTTTGCAACAGCATTGAGTATGTTAATACTAATGTATGCTTTAGTAAGTGCTTACATCACTGGTGGGGGTGAAATACTGCGTACTAACTTAGAGAATTGGCTACAAGTAGAGATTTCTTCTCATACTTCAGCCTTTATCTTTACGGCAGTATTTGGAAGTATTATTGCTTTTGGTACACGCGTTGTTGACTTCAGTAATAAGATTGTTTTTTCGACTAAGCTTATTTTCTTGTGTATAGTTATGGCAATGTTATTGCCAAAAATAGAAATGATGCACTTAGAGCATATGCCAGTATCAAGTATTCCAGTATTAGCTACTATACCTGTTATATTCACTAGCTTTGGCTTCTACGTTGTTATCCCTACTCTAGTAAAATACTTAGATGGTAATATCAAACAATTAAAATACGTATTCCTAATCGGAAGTATTACTCCTCTAATCTTATATTTAGTATGGGAACTTACCTTCTTAGGAAACTTAGATAGTAATACCTTCACTGCTATTCTACAAGAAAATTCTAAGATGGAGGGCTTGTTAAAAGCTGTAAAGCAAGTACACAACTCAAAAATGATAGGTATCTCATTTACGATATTTGCGTCTGCTGCATTACTAACTTCTTTTTGGGGAGTAGCAATGGCTCTAAAAGACTATATTCAAGACTTAGGCAAAAACAAACCTGCTATTGGTAACAATGTATCTGCAATGTTATTGACTTTTATACCGCCATTAATGTTCGCTATATTCTATCCTGATGGATTCGTGATAGCACTAGGGTATGCATCTATCCCTTTGGTAGTATTAGCCTTAATCATGCCTATGTTAATGCTTCAGAAAGCTCAAAAACAAGCAGGAGTAAAACAAACTGTTCTTCAGAAATTAGCTTTTATATTCTTATGGGGATTATCACTACTTATTTTCCTATTACAAGGGCTTATGATTGCTGAGATTATTCCTGCCTATTAATTCTATTATTGATAATAACGATATACCTACCGACTTAACCTAGATTAAGAAATTTCTAGATTAAGTCGGTTTTTTATTTTTAATCAATTACTCCTCAATACATTTGTACCTCAATCAATAAAAGAATATGATAAATATAGTTTTGATAGGTGCGACTGGATATGTAGGTTCTGCTATATTAAATGAATTAATCCATCGTCAATACAACATTACAGCCATTGCTAGAAATACAACTTCAGTATCTAATAGTACTTTAGTTAAAAAAGTAGCCTTAGATATTACTGATAAAGCCAAATTAATAGATGCTCTTAAAGGTGCAGACATTGTCATTAGCGCATTTAATGCTGGATGGACAAATCCTAATTTATACAACGACTTTACCACTGGTGCTAATGCTATTCACGAGGCTGTAAGAGAAGCTAGAGTATCAAGATTAATCGTTATCGGAGGTGCAGGTACACTTTATATCAAGCCAGGACTACAATTAGTAGACACTCCAGACTTTCCTGATTTTATAAAACCTGGTGCAACGGCAGTAAGAGATTATTTTGAGAATACTCTTAGTCAAGAACAAGCTTTCAGATGGACTTACTTTAGCCCTGCTATAGAAATGAATCCACAAACACCTGGTAAACGTACAGGACATTACAGAATAGGTAATAATACTCCTGTATACGACAGTGAATGTAGAAGTAGAATCTCTGTAGAGGATGTAGCTGTAGCTATCGTAGACGAAGTAGATAACAATCAGTTTAAAAATAGACAATTCACCATAGGATATTAATACTAAAGAACAACAGCTTAATCTGGGTTAAATAGAAAACAACAATAAACAACAAGTCCCCAATACTTTCTGGGTTAAGAAAACAACAACAAACAACAAATCCCCAGTACTTTCTGGGCTAAATAGAAAACAACAATAAACAACAAGTCCCCAATACTTTCTGGGTTAAGAAAACAACAACAAACAAATAGCAATTCTTCCCTTACTAAAAAGGCTGTATCAGTGATGATACAGCCTTTTATCTTTTTATACTCTTAATCTAGGTTACATTAATCTTCTTTTGAGATAAGATACCTTACGACTACTTCTGCTGCTTGCAACCCAAACAATGCTGGCATCCAGCTATTCGTACCAAAGAACGACTTTTTAAAGTTACTACCATCCGTCATCTTTAAGCTACTCTGATCTGGTTTTTCTGTAGAGAATATCGCTTTCACACCAGACGAAATTCCCTCTAACTTAAGGCGCTTTCTCACTTGTTTAGCCAATGGACACACATCTGTCTTACTAATATCTTTTACTACTATCTTATTCGCCATCATCTTTCCTCCTGCTCCCATCGCACTGATCACTTTTACTTTCTTGCGTTTAGCAGCTAAGATTAAATTGACCTTAGGAGTCACACTATCGATACAATCTAATACATAATCAAACTCTTCTGTTACTACTTCGAACACTCTCTCTGGTGACAAGAACTCTTCTATACGCACCAAGTTAAGCTCAGGATTTATATCCATCAATCTATCTCCAACTACTTGCACTTTTGGCTTACCGATAGTAGAGTGTAAGGCTGGCAACTGTCTATTGATATTCGTTATATCTACTGTATCACCATCTACGATAGTCATATTTCCCACTCCTGCTCTTGCCAAAAACTCAGCAGCAAATGATCCTACTCCTCCTAAACCTACTACTAATACCTTTGAGCCTTTTAGTTTTTGCAATCCTTCTTCTTTAAAAAGTAATTCTGCTCTTTCTTGCCAAATTGCCATTGATTCTATTATTATATCAATCCGAGACTGATGTTATCTATTAAAAACTGTTTTATAATTCTGTTCTATCTGTCGTTTTATATTGCTATCCAAATCTTGTGCCACCTTATACACCTCAGCTATACTCACCTCTACACTATCATCTGTCTCTAAGAACACTTGTGTTTTTGGTACTTGAATAAATGTATTTCTCAACCCTTCATTATAAATAAGGTGCTTGCCAAAAGATAAATAAAACCCATTCTTCCACAGGCTTTCTGCTACTTGTAACTTCTTATTAAAGCCATGTATAATCATTGGTACAGAGATATTCATCTCTTTCTTAATCTCAATAACTTCTTGATAAGCTGAAACGACGTGCAAAATTACTGCTTTTTTATATTTCGCTGCAAGTGCCAATTGCTTCTTAAACACTTCTATCTGTACATTTAATGGTATATCTATCTTTTTATCTAACCCACACTCTCCTATAGCTATACAATTATCCTCTTGTATCACGGTTTCCAACTGCTTTAATTCCTCATCTAAAGACGTTATATCTATATACCACGGATGTATACCTACTGAGTAAGTAGGCACGCTCTTATCCACTGTAGTAGGGTACTGATTAAGTACTTCTACACTGTCTGTGGTCTGTATATAATGATGTGTGTGCACGTTTATTTTCATAAATACGAAGATAAAAAAATGCCTCTAATTAGCTTACACTAATCAGAGGCATTATATATTTAAGAGATTACTCTACTATTTTAAACCAGCTAAACTGTGTTCGATAGTAGCTATTTTAGCTAAAGCATCTGCTTCTTTCTTTCTTTCGTTCTCAATAACCTGAGCAGGAGCACCACTTACGAACTTCTCGTTTGATAGTTTCCCTTGTACAGATTTCAAGAATCCTTTTAAGTATTTCAACTCTTCTTCTAACTTAGCGATTTCCTCTTCTACGTTTACGCTTCCCGTTACAGGAATGAAATACTCGTTAGAGTTAACACGATAAGATAGCGCTCCGCTTACTTGCTCAGTTACATACTCTATAGAAACGATGTTTCCTAATTTAGAGATAATGCTGTCAAAGTAAGTAGATGCTTTATCGTTGTTGATTACTTTTAAATCTATCGTTTCTTTAAACGAAATATTCTTGTCTTTTCTGATTGTACGGATACCAGCGATCACTTCTGTTGCTAATTCGAACTCTTTAATTAAGTTCTCATCAAACGACTTCATCTCTGGCCAAGAAGATACTACAAGAGCTTCCTCAGCTGTACGCTCACTAATATGTTGCCAAATCTCTTCTGATAAGAATGGCATAAATGGGTGTAACAACTTCAAGTTTGCTTCTAACAATGCAATTGTTTTATCAAAAGTAACTTTGTCAATTGGCTGTTGGTATCCTGGTTTAATCATTTCTAAGAACCAAGAGCAGAAGTCATCCCATACTAACTTATAGATAGCCATAAGTGCATCAGAGATTCTGTATTTAGAGAAGTGGTCTTCTATCTCTACTAATGCGCTTTGCATCTTAGCTTCATACCACTCTAATGATACTTTAGATGACTCAGGCTGTGGTATAGTCTCAGACACTTCCCATCCTTTGATCAGACGGAATGCATTCCATACTTTATTAGTGAATGCTTTACCTTGAGCACATAACTCCTCGTCAAACATAATATCATTACCAGCTGACGCAGATAATAACAATCCTACACGTACACCATCAGCACCGAATTTGTCGATTAATCCTAATGCATCAGGAGAGTTACCTAATGATTTAGACATCTTACGACGTTGTTTATCTCTAACGATACCTGTGAAATATACATTTGTAAACGGTTTTTTACCTGTGTACTCATACCCAGCCATGATCATACGTGCTACCCAGAAGAAGATAATATCTGGACCAGTCACTAAATCATTCGTTGGATAGTAGTATTTATACTCTTCGTTCTCAGGATCTGTGATTCCATTGAACACAGACATTGGCCATAACCAAGAAGAGAACCAAGTGTCTAACGCATCGTCATCTTGTTTTAAATCAGCAGCAGTTAACCCAGCATTACCAGACTTCACTTTTGCTAACTCTACAGCAGCATCGATAGTCTCAGCTACTACGAAATCTTCTTTACCACCTCCATAATAAAATGCAGGTATCTGCTGTCCCCACCATAACTGACGAGAAATATTCCAATCGCGGATGTTCTCTAACCAGCTTTTATAGGTATTATTATATCTACTTGGGTATAACTTCACATCCTCTGTTTCCATTACAGCGTCAAGAGCAGGCTTAGCCAGTTGTTCCATCTTAAGGAACCATTGATCAGAAAGTCTTGGCTCGATAACTGCTTTCGTACGCTCAGAAGTACCTACATTGTTGATATAGTTCTCTACTTTATCTAATGCTCCGATAGATTCTAACTCAGCTTCTATCTCTTTACGTACTACAAAACGGTCTTTACCAGCATAGTGTAATCCCAACTCATTAAGTGTAGCATCAGCATTAAAGATATCGATAATCTCTAAATCATGTCTTACACCTAAGTCTTTATCATTCACATCGTGTGCAGGAGTCACCTTAAGACATCCTGTACCGAACTCCATATCTACATATTCATCAAAGATAATAGGGATAACACGATTACAGATAGGTACGATAGCCTTCTTTCCTTTCAGGTGTGTATAGCGTTCATCGTTTGGGTTAATACAGATAGCCGAGTCACCTAATATAGTCTCAGGACGTGTAGTAGCAATCACTAAGTAATCAGTACTTCCTTCGATTTGGTATTTTAAGTGGTATAGTTTCCCTTGACGCTCTTCATAGATTACTTCCTCATCAGATAAAGTAGTTTGAGCTTCTGGATCCCAGTTTACCATACGGTAACCACGGTATATTAATCCCTTATTATATAGGTCAACAAAAGTTTTAATCACTTGCTCAGACATCGCTGGATCCATAGTAAACTTCGTACGAT
Organism: Flavobacterium sp.; assembly: GCA_051649065.1. GTDB lineage: Bacteria > Bacteroidota > Bacteroidia > Flavobacteriales > Flavobacteriaceae > Flavobacterium. Next base: position 12,863 of record JBOFGJ010000316.1, read on the forward strand.
CCCAATCACAAGAACAACCTAACTTTTTAAGTTGATCAAGGATTACTCCTCCGTACTCTTCTTTCCATTCCCAAGCGTGTGCTAAGAACTCTTCGCGTGTTAAGTCGTTTTTATTGATACCCTGCTCTTTCAATTTTGCGACGACTTTAGCTTCTGTAGCGATAGACGCGTGATCTGTTCCAGGTACCCAACATGCGTTAAGCCCTTTTAAACGAGCACGACGTATTAATACATCTTGAATCGTATTGTTCAACATATGTCCCATATGCAATACACCCGTAACGTTCGGTGGTGGTATTACAATCGTATAAGCCTCTCTGTGATCAGGTGTTGAGTGGAAAAAATTGTTCTCCATCCAGTACTGATACCATTTTTGCTCTACTTGCTTCGCGTCAAATTGTGCAGGAATTGTCATTTACTTATTAATTTTACTTGTTTTTAACATTATTTAAAGTCGCATCTAAAGGTAATAATACTTTAATTAAATTTTAATTTAAGTGCGATTACTTTTTACGTATCTTTGTTATATGCAAAAATATGGATTAATGCGTAATTACAAAAGATAACATCTTCCTTTTAAAATGTTTATTTTTATTTGCACATATTTCCAAAGTTTTTAATTTTACAAAACAACAAATAGAAGAATAATGAAAAACATTTTAGCATTATTAGTTTTGGTTTTAACAAGTGCAGTAACGTTTGCACAAAAAGGACCTAAAATAGAATTTAAAGCAGAGAACAACACTATCGATTACGGTACAGTTGTAAGAGGTAAAGACAACGGTCTTAGAACTTTTGAATTTACGAACGTTGGTGATGAACCTTTAATCATTACTGCTGTAAGATCTACTTGTGGATGTACAGTACCTTCTAAACCAGAAGAGCCAATCTTACCTGGTCAAAAAAGTAAAATTGATGTACAGTATAATATGGCTCCTGGTAAAATCAGTAGAACTATCACTGTAGAATCTAATGCTGTAAACTATACTAACGGTGTAGTAGCACTTCGCATTAAAGGTGATGTGGTAAACAACTAATCAGAAATAGAAAGAAATCAAAAGGGATTGCTAACGCAATCCCTTTTTTGTTACACAGCTTACAGCCGTTATATTTACTCGTTACCAATAACTAATACTAAACCATACACATACCTCACAAGATTCGCTAAATGATGCAATTATGATGCAATTATGATGCAATTAAAACTCATAATAAGACCCTGCTCCTTTAGTCTCTGATGACTTTAATATCTTTTGTTCTACCAAATCAATTAAATCACGTGTCGCAGTGATTCTAGACACATCGAACTGTTCTTGATATTCCTTATTAGTAATTCTACCATACTCTTTCACAAACTCTAAAGCCTTCTGTTGTCGTTCGTTTAAATTAGTTTTACTATATGATTTTGGCATACTATTACTATTAAATAACGTTACTAGTAATCCATTTTGCAATTCTTGTATTTCAGGTTCTGGTAATCCTGCTTCCTTGCATGCATTATATATTTTAAACATACCACGTCCCCAAGAATCAATATATCCTCCTTTAAAACAAACATCAGCAATAAGTATATTTCTTGGTTGTGAAGTATGAAATCCTTTTAATAGTTCCAAACTTAACCCCTGAGGAAGAGTTCCCTCATTCCAAAAAACTATTTTATTATCATAAACTCTAATCTGTGTAGGAGCTCCCATATAATTCCTATGTACTAAAGCATTTAATATAACCTCACGTAATGCTGCAATAGGATATTCACTAGTTTCGATTCTTTTCATACCATCAAATGAAACATCCTTATATATGAACTTATGAATCAATTGTTCCAAAATAGTTTGAAGGATTTTAATTAAACATCCTTCTTCATTTTCTTGAAAAAGGAGATCAGCATCGTCTTTTCCAAAACGTCCTATTTTCACTTGTAAATTGGGATAAAACTTGATAGGGTCTTTCGCAAATAAAATA
>JBOFGJ010000317.1:0-15789 GCA_051649065.1 Flavobacterium sp.
ATAGTTTATTGTAAAAGGTGTGGTTATCGTGTCGTTAACTAGACTGCGCCCCCAACTTCTAAATGGTTTATCATATCCTATCAAATCTAATACTGTTGGATAAATATCTATCTGCTGTGCTAATCGCTTATCTACACCTTTTACACGTTCATCAGGTGTATATATTAGAATAGGCACTGCGGTGCGATTCACTAATTCTTTGTATACGTCATAATCTATCTGATTAGTATGATCTGCAGTGATGATAAAAATGGTATTTTTAAACCAAGGCTCTTTACTACTCTCTTCGAAGAACTTTTTAAACGCATAATCTGTGTATCCAACAGTTTTATGAATAGGTTGGTTTCCCTTTGGAAACTTACCTTCATACTCTGCAGGAATATTAAATGGTTCATGTGAAGACACACTAAATAACGTTGCAAAGAAAGGTCCTTTTTTCTCACTTAATGTTTGCTTCATATATCTAAAGAATGGTTCATCCCAGATACCCCAAGTTCCATCGAAGTCTGCATCATTATTATATTCTGTCCTACCATAATAGTGATCATACCCAAGTATATTACCAAAACCTAAGAATCCCATAGACCCATTAGGTGCTCCATGAAAAAATGAAGTATCATATCCCTTAGATTTTAAAGTAGATACTAATGACTCTATTTTCTGTTTAGGATAAGGTGACGATGTAAAAGCATCTTTAAAGGAAGGAATACCTGCTATCACAGATGACACACCATGTATAGATTTATACCCATTAGCGAATGCATTAGGAAATATCAAACTGTGTTGTGATAATGAGTCTAAAAACGGAGTATAACTCTTATAATCCTTAATATTCATATCCTTATTAAAAGCACCAATATACTCACGTCCGTAACTTTCTGTGATAAACAATACTATATTAGGTGTACTTGCCTCATTCGCATTATACTGCTTGACACTACTCACATACTTATTAAGGGTAGCTTCATCCATATACTCTACCTTCTTAAAACTAGTTGTTCCTAACGTACGAAGAATAGCAAAGGGAGTATTTAAGATAATATCAGCATGCTCAGGCTTCTCCACATATCTATTAGCATCTATTATATTTAGAGGACGCGTTGATTTCTTAAGATCTCCACGTACACCTGCCAATACCCCTACTCCTGTCAAAATAAAAATAATAACACTCGATATCCAGTAGGCACCTTTAGCCTCTACTTTTAAAAATCTAGTAAACTTCACTCGTTTATATAAGTATACCCATGCTATACACAATACAATACAAATAAGGAATACATGCCAGTAGTTAACTAAGAAATTCATAAACAACTGTCCCTTATTAGACTCGTGCTCTAAACTGTCGAATACAGCTATAGTAGTACGTGAATAGATAAATCTGTAATAAATAAAATCAATAAAATTAGTTGAATATGCAATCAAGTTTGGTATTATATACGCATAGAACACCACCTTTTGATATCCTTTTTTAGTATTGATAAATAAGGGTAATATAGATAGTAATATAAACAGTAGATTGACATAAAAAATAGCCATCCTATCAAATGTAATTCCATGGTACGCAAGCTCCATAAACTGACCGAAAGAATCCACATTTAACAAATCACTATTGTAGAAATAAAATAAGGTACGAGCGATGAAATAAAAGAAAAAGGCTAAGAACAATCTGTACCCCATTACTAATAGTTCATTTAATCGATAACGATTAGAAATCATATATATTCGTTTTTATAGAAACACAAACTTAATCATTTCTCTCTGCACTTGCGTAATATAGACAAAGCATTTTACACTCCCTTCGTATAATTATCTTCAACATCCCAGCAAGTCAACACCCTAATATACTATAAACAAAAGACTTAATCAATTTATTCTTTTTACTAAGAACCACAACACAAGAAAACGCTGTAAAACTAATTAATCATATTAGTCTAGCATATATACACAATTATTTTTTATATATTTGAATCATATTCAACACCTTAACCGAATACATATTCTCATTATTTGCAAAAAAACTCGCAAATAAAAACAGTATTACAACTTCGCTCTAGAAGTAAAAAAGGCAATTCGAGCTGAATCCCCAAAACTATTTTAACAATTATTTTAACACTAAAAAATCAGCAAAAACCCAGTGTTGTTCAAGCATTCATTGGCATTTATTCGGGGCTTCTTCGGAAAAAGACCCCATTTTCCGAAGCTCTTCCGAACGACTCCCGAACAACTTCCGACAAAACCATCACCAAAACCCTCAAAAGCCTTATAAACACAAGGGTTAAAGCCTATCAAAAGAAATTTAAAACCATCCCCAAAACACCAATTATGTTAAATTATTAACAATGAGTAAATAATTCTATTTAACAATTATTTTAATAAAAAACAATTCCACAACCTATTCTCATAATGAACTGTACTATGGATTTCATTACCCGAGCTACTTTTTTTTGAAAACAGAAAAAACTATGCTAATACATATAAAAAACAAGAAAAAACTATTCTTACTTCTTCTAAAAAAACAGTGAATTACAAAATAAAAACTTACTCTGCAATAAACTAATACCTATGAATTAGCATATACAATAGGCCAAAAACAATTCACTAGTTTATTTTTTATTTCAAAAACAAGAACTGACTATCAACAGCTTAACACCAAAACACATAATTCAACCACATTTTACTAGAATAACGAATAATGTAATTTAGTAGAAAATCAACTAGAGGAATAGCAATCAAAATATTTAAAACTTATCAAGTACACATTAAATAGAGGAAATCTTATATTTTTTTCGTACTTTGCGTTTGCTAATTAATGATAACATGGTAAATCCTACAAGACTTTTTGATATTCCTTATTTCCAAAATGCACATTTTCCTCTAGCGGAAGCTTTAGTTACTAAAGTAAACGGAGTATGGGAAAAGACATCTTCACAGGAATATATAGACAAAGCTAATATGGTCTCACGTGCCTTACTAAACTTAGGCATTCAAGTGAATGATAAAATAGCTGTCATCTCTGCTAATAACCAAACTAAATGGAATCTTTTAGATATTGGTATATTACAGATCGGTGCTCAAAACGTGCCTATCTACCCTACTATCTCTGCTGAAGATTATCAGTTTATCCTTAGTCACTCTGAGGCAAAATACTGTATCGTATCAGATCAAGAGATTTATTACAAACTAATGAGTGTTAGAGATCAATTACCTGAATTAAAAGGTATTTGTTCATTTGACAAAATCGAAGGTTGTAAGAACTTTGACGAAATACTTGCTTTAGGAGCTGACACTTCTACTCAAGCAGAAGTGGATCGCATTAAAGAGACTATCACTCCTGATCACTTAGCTACACTAATATATACTTCAGGAACTACAGGTAGACCTAAAGGAGTTATGTTATCACATAACAATATACTATCTAATGTATTAGGTAGCTGGGAACGCGTTCCTTTTGGTCGTGAAGATCGCTATAAAGCACTTAGTTTCCTACCGCTATGTCACGTATTCGAAAGAATGCTTATCTATTTATACCAATTCTCAGGTACATCTATTTACTACGCTGAATCTATAGATAAAATGGGAGATAACTTAAAAGAAGTTAACCCTAACGTAATGACTGTAGTACCTCGTCTATTAGAGAAAGTATACGATAAGATATTCGCTAAAGGTTCTTCATTAACAGGAATTAAAAAACGTATTTTCTTCTGGGCACTAGAACTTGGATTTAAATATGAACCATATAATAGAGGCGCTTTCTATAACTTCCAATTAAAAATCGCTAGAAAATTAGTTTTCAGCAAATGGCAAGAAGGATTAGGGGGAGAAATGAAGATAATCGTTTCTGGTAGTGCTCCACTTCAGGCTCGTTTATCTAGAGTATTTAACGCCGCAGGTATCCCTGTGATGGAAGGTTATGGTCTAACAGAGACTTCTCCTGTTATTTCAGTAAATGACGCTCGTAAAGGTGGATTGAGATTCGGAACAGTAGGTCGTCCTTTAAGCAATGTAGAGGTGAAAATAGCAGAAGATGGTGAGATACTATGTAAAGCTCCTAATGTAATGTTAGGCTACTTTAAAGACGAAGAAAAAACAAATAGTGTCATTAAAGATGGTTATTTCCACACAGAAGATATCGGTAAGATAGATGAAGATGGTTTCTTACACATTACAGATCGTAAAAAAGAAATGTTCAAGACTTCAGGAGGTAAATATGTAGCTCCACAGATGATTGAGAATATGATGAAACAATCTCGTTTTATCGAGCAAATAATGGTAATCGGTGAAGGTGAAAAAATGCCAGCAGCCTTTATCCAAATAGACTTTGACTTCGTAAAAGAATGGGCACGTCGCAAGAGATATAATATTGGTACCACAAACGAAGAAATCGTCAAAAACCCTAAGGTTATTGAGCGTGTAGCTGCAGAAGTGGAAGAAATCAATAAAAAGTTTGGTAAATGGGAACAAGTTAAGAAATTTGAACTTACTCCGGATATCTGGAGTATTGATAGTGAACACTTAACACCTACTTTAAAACTACGTCGACGTATCATTTTAGCCAAGCACCAAGACCTTTACGATAAAATCTATAGAGACTAATCACAAAAATTCTCACTTAACGAATAAATATTTTAAAAATAGTATGCACGCATACTATTTTTTTTTATATTTGGATTATTCAATACAATATGAAAAACACAACAATCGATTACGTATTAAGAGCAACATGGCAAGCTGTCGCTAGAATGTACAATGAAGAAGCATCTAAATACGATGCTACGATGTCGCTTGCGTTTGCGCTTTTAAGTATAGATAAAGAAGGGACTCCCTCTACCCTATTAGGTCCTAATATGGGAATGGAAGCGACTAGTCTTACACGCACACTGAAAAAACTAGAAGAGAATAAACTGATTACGCGTGAGAAGAATCCTAATGATGGTCGTGGTGTAATCATTAAACTTACCCCTCTTGGTTTAGAAAAGAGAGAGCTTTCGAAAGCAAAGGTAAAACGCTTTAATGAGAAAATACACGCACAAATATCTGAAGAAAAAATCAAACACTTTATGGAGGTAACTGAAGTTATCAATCAGTTAATCAACGACAAAAGTATATTTGAAGACAAATAATTGTCGTATCTTATCCAAGTATTATAACAGTATAGAAACCAAAGAACAATAAAATATGAAAAGAATAATTAAAAAGGTAGCAGTAGTAGGATCTGGTGTAATGGGATCAGCTATTGCTTGTCATTTTTCTAATATTGGACTAGAAGTATTGCTTCTTGACATTGTACCTAGAGAATTAACTCCTGAAGAGGAAAAAAAGGGACTTACACTAGAAAGTAAAGCCGTTAGAAATAAAATAGCAAGTACTCACTTAGCTAATGCACTTAAATCTAAACCTGCTCCTATTTATTCACAAGCTTTTGCTTCACGCATCACAGTTGGAAATATAGAAGATGATTTAGTAAAAATAAAAGATTACGATTGGGTAATCGAAGTTGTAATCGAAAGATTAGATATTAAAAAATCTGTCTTTGAACAGATAGAAAAATACAGAAAACCAGGTTCATTAATTACTTCGAACACATCGGGTATTCCAATGAAACTAATGGTAGAAGGTCGCTCAGAAGATTTCCAAAAACACTTCTGTGGAACACACTTCTTCAACCCTCCAAGATACTTACAATTGTTCGAGATTATACCAGGGCCACACACTGCTCCAGAGGTACTTGAATTCTTTCAAAAATACAGTAGTTTATACTTAGGTAAAACACCTGTATTATGTAAAGATACACCTGGTTTTATCGGTAACCGTATAGGGGTATACTCTATGGCTATGGTAATGCAATTAGCTCAAGAAATAGGATTAACAATTGAAGAAGCAGATACATTAACCGGATCTATCTTAGGCCGTCCTAAAACGGGTACATTTAAACTTGGTGATTTAGTAGGTCTTGACACTGCAATTAATGTAACTAATGGATTAAAACAAAACTGTCCTGCAGATGCGATGATTCAGCAAGTGAAAGACAGTAAGCCATTAAACTTCTTATTAGAAAACAAATTCTTAGGTGATAAATCAAGAAAAGGATTCTACTATAAAGAGATTGATAAAGAAGGTAAGACTAATCGTTATGCATTAGACTTAGAAAAATTAGAATATCGCCCATTAGAACGCGCTAAAATAGCAGTTTTAGAAACAGCTAAACAAGCGGGTGGAACGAAAGCTAAATTGGCTTTATTATTAGCAGATCAAACAAAATCTGGTGAATTAATCAGAAAACACTTTGCTTCATTATTTGCTTATGTTTCTCAACGTGTTCCAGAAATTACAGATACCCTATTCCCGATCGATGATGCTATGCGTACAGGATATGCTTGGAAATATGGACCATTCCAAACATGGGATTTAGTAGGTATTGAAAAAGGTATCGCTTTAGTAGAAAAAGAAGGTTATACAGTAGCTGACTGGGTTAAAGAATTAGCTGCATCAGGAGCAAAAAGCTTCTATAAAGTAGAAAACGGTAAAAAATTATACTACAACCAAAATACAAAAGCTTTTGAACCAATTCCAGGGCAAGATGCTTTCATTATCCTTGACAATATTAGAGCTACTAATAAAGTATGGGGCAATAGCGAGGCTTCATTAATCGACTTAGGAGATGGTATTGTGAACTTAGAGTTTCACTCAAAAATGAATACTATTGGTGGGGGTGTATTAGCAGGATTAAACAAAGCTGTTGAAATTGCTGAGAAAGACTTCCAAGGATTAGTAGTAGGTAACCAAGGTAGCAACTTCTCTGTAGGGGCTAACTTAATGATGATTTTCATGATGGCTGCAGAGCAAGATTGGGATGAATTAAATATTGCTATCAAAACATTCCAAGATACAATGATGAAAATGCGCTATTCTGGTATTCCAGTAGTTGCTGCTCCTCATGGAATGACTTTCGGTGGAGGATGTGAGTTGAGCTTACATGCTGATAAAGTAGTAGCTGCTGCTGAGACATATATCGGATTAGTAGAATTCGGTGTTGGACTTATCCCTGGTGGTGGTGGTTCTAAAGAGATGACTGTGAGAGCTGCTGATTTATACCGCAAAAATGATGTGGAGTTAAATACACTACAAGAGCACTTCTTAACGATCGGTATGGCTAAAGTAGCTACATCTGCACAAGAAGCTTTTGATTTGAATATATTACAAAAAGGAAAAGATATAGTTGTTGTAAATAAAGACTTACAAATTGCACAAGCAAAAAGAGAGGCTTTAGTAATGGCACAAGCTGGATATACACAACCTGCAAAAAGAAAGGACATTAAAGTACTTGGTCGTCAAGCATTAGGGATGTTCTTAGTAGGAACAGATAGTATGTTAGCTGGTAAATACATCTCAGAACACGATCGTAAGATAGCTAATAAATTAGCATATGTTATGGCTGGTGGAGATTTATCAGAACCAACTTTCGTTACAGAACAGTACTTATTAGACTTAGAGAGAGAAGCTTTCTTATCACTATGTGGAGAACGCAAAACTTTAGAGAGAGTTCAGTATATGTTGAAAAATGGTAAACCATTAAGAAACTAATCTTTAACCAATTAAAACGACAGACAAATATGAAAACTGCATATATAGTACAAGGATATAGAACAGCTGTAGGTAAAGCTCCTAAAGGTGTATTCAGATTTAAAAGACCTGATGAACTAGCTGCTGAAACTATTGAATACCTAATGAGCAAACTACCCGAATTTGACAAAACTCGCATTGACGATGTTATGGTAGGTAACGCAATGCCTGAGGCAGAACAAGGGTTAAACATGGGACGTCTTATCTCTCTTATGGGATTAAAAATAGATGATGTACCTGGTGTAACTGTTAACAGATACTGTGCTTCAGGAATAGAAACTATCGGAATGGCTGTAGCTAAAATACAAGCTGGAATGGCTGACTGTATCATCGCTGGTGGTGCTGAGAGCATGAGTTATATCCCAATGGGTGGATATAAACCAACTCCTGATTATGGCGTAGCTAAGGAAGGGCATGAAGACTACTACTGGGGAATGGGGCTTACTGCTGAAGCTGTAGCTAATCAATTTGGTATTTCTCGTGAAGACCAAGACATATTTGCTTACAACTCACATATGAAAGCACTTAAAGCTCAAGCAGATGGTAAATTTGACAATCAAATCGTACCAATCACTATTAATGAGGTATTCATTAATGAGAAAGGTAAAAAAGATAGCAGATCTTATACAGTAACAAAAGATGAAGGACCAAGAGCTGGTACCTCTATCGAAGCATTAAATAAATTAAGACCAGTATTCGCAGCTGACGGATCAGTAACAGCAGGTAACTCTTCACAGATGAGTGATGGTGCAGCTTTTGTGATGGTGATGTCAGAAGAAATGGTAAAAGAGCTAAACATTGAGCCTATCGCTCGTATGGTAAACTATGCTGCGGCAGGTGTTGAACCTCGTATTATGGGGATCGGACCAGTTAAAGCTATTCCAAAAGCACTTAAACAAGCAGGATTACAATTAAAAGACATTGACTTATTCGAATTAAATGAAGCTTTTGCTTCTCAGTCATTAGCTGTAATGAGAGAATTAGGTATCAATCCTGATATAGTGAACGTAAATGGAGGTGCTATCGCTTTAGGTCACCCGCTGGGATGTACTGGTGCTAAACTTTCAGTACAATTATTTGATGAGATGAAACGCCGCGGTTCTAAATACGGAATGGTAACGATGTGTATAGGTACAGGACAAGGTGCTGCTGGAATATACGAACTATTATAAAAATGCTATTAACCAAAATAAAACGAAATATATTATGAGTAAAGATATCATTAGAGGAGGTCAATTCTTAGTAAAGGAAACTAAATGTGAGAACATATTCACTCCTGAAGACTTCACTGAAGAACAAATCATGATGCGCGATTCTGTAAAAGAATTCATCGACAAAGAAATATGGCCAAACAAAGACCGCTTTGAGAAAAAAGACTATGCATTCACAGAATCATCTATGCGTAAAGCTGGTGAGCTTGGATTATTAGGTGTAGCTGTTCCTGAAGCTTACGGAGGACTTGAAATGGGTTTCATCTCTACAATGTTAGTTTGTGATTATATCTCAGGTGCAACAGGGTCTTTCTCTACTGCATTTGGTGCACACACAGGTATTGGTACTATGCCAATCACCCTATATGGTAACGAAGAACAAAAGAAAAAATACGTTCCTAAATTAGCTTCAGGAGAATGGTTTGGTGCGTACTGTTTAACAGAGCCAGACGCTGGATCTGATGCTAACTCTGGAAAAACAAAAGCAGTATTATCTGCTGACGGAAGCCACTACTCTATTACAGGACAAAAAATGTGGATCTCTAATGCAGGATTCTGTAATTTATTTATTGTATTTGCACGTATCGAAGATGATAAAAACATTACTGGATTTATCGTAGAAAACGATCCAAGTAACGGTATTACTCTAGGTGAAGAAGAGCACAAATTAGGTATTAGAGCTTCTTCGACTCGTCAAGTTTTCTTCAGTGAAACAAAAGTTCCTGTAGAAAATATGCTTTCTGAAAGAGGTAATGGTTTTAAGATTGCTATGAATGCATTAAACATAGGTCGTATCAAATTAGCAGCTGCTTGTTTAGATTCACAACGTCGTTTAATCACACAATCTGTAAAATATGCTAATGAGCGTATCCAGTTTAAAACACCTATTTCATCTTTTGGTGCTATCCGTACTAAATTAGCTGAAATGGCAACTAATGCTTATGTAGGTGAAGCTGCATCATATAGAGCTGCTGCAGCTATAGAAGAACGTATCAACCAACGTATCGCAGATGGCAATACACATCAAGAAGCTGAGTTAAAAGGTGTAGAAGAATTCGCTATTGAATGTTCTATCCTTAAAGTTGCTGTTTCTGAAGATGTACAAAATTGTGCAGACGAAGGTGTACAAATCTTCGGAGGTATGGGGTTCTCAGAAGACACACCAATGGAAAGCGCATGGAGAGATGCACGTATATCTCGTATCTATGAAGGTACTAATGAGATTAACCGTATGCTTACTGTAGGTATGTTAATCAAAAAAGCTATGAAAGGACACGTAGACTTATTAGGACCTGCTATGAAAGTAGCTGACGAACTAATGAGTATCCCAAGCTTTGACGTTCCTGATTACTCAGAATTATTCGCTGAAGAAAAAGAAATGATTAGCAAATTAAAACAAGCTTTCTTAATGGTAGCTGGTAGTGCTGTTCAAAAATATGGACCAGAACTTGACAAACACCAAGCGCTATTAATGGCTGCTTCAGATATGCTAATCGAAATCTATATGGCAGAAAGTGGTATCCTTAGAACTGAGAAATTAGCTAAACTTAAAGGAGAAGCAAATATTAAAGAACAAATCGCTATGGCTCAATTATACTTATACCACGCTGTAGATATCATCGGATTAAAAGGTAAAGAAGGAATCTCTTCTTTCACTGAAGGTGATGAGCAACGTGTGATGTTAATGGGACTACGCAGATTTACAAAATATGTAAACCTACCAAATGTAAATGCACTTAGAGAAACTATTGCAACGAAATTAGTAGAGACTAACGAATACGTATTCTAGTAATAGAATACAGACAATTTGGTTTAGTTTGTTTGAAAAAAACCGCCACTTTTCTTCTGAAGAGGGCGGTTTTTTATTTAAATATTACAACCTATTTATATTTAAAGGTAAACTACCCTATTAAAATAAGCTCTAAGAAACTCTATTAAAGACATTTACATAAAAACAACTAAAAAATTTCATCTTTTATTTCACTATAATCATCTAAAAAGATTACTTTTGCATCATAATTTTTTATACTTAAAAGATATTTACTGTGGAAAACGCAAATGCTTTAAAATTGATTAAAAAGATCCAGTCAGATCTGATAGCTGATGGTCTTGTTGTAGAAAACATTGTAGCAGATTTACAAAAACTAAGAGAGTTTGCTTTACTAGAAGAAAAACCAGTGTTAGTTAAGTCTATCCGTTTAGCCTACGAACACATTCTAAACAACAATGCATTTTTAATTGCTATTCCATCTGACGAGCCAGTTGAAGACGAAGAAGAGGGAGCTACTAAGCCAGAGCAAGAAGCTAAAAATGACACAGAAAGTTTACAGTACTTACTATCTTTATACAAAGACATAAATAACAAACACAACTTAGAAGATTTAAGAGATTACAACACTCGTTTATCTACATTCTAATTGTAAATGTTAATCAAAATATAAAAGCCTAATAGATTTGCTATTAGGCTTTTTTTGTTATCATAATAAAAGTATATTAGCATACTTAAAACTTCTAATTTAATAAGAATGCTTAAATTATTTAAAATTGTCGCTCTGCTTGAGGGACTTTCATTACTAGCGTTACTATTTATCGCTATGCCATTAAAGTATTTTTGGCAACAACCAGAGATGGTAAGAATAGTAGGAATGGGACATGGAGTGCTATTTATACTATATATAGTTATGGCAACAGTACTTAAATCAGATGAAAAATGGAGCATGAAAACATACGGACTTATCTGTATCGCTTCAGTCATTCCATTTGGAACTTTTGTGATGGAGAAAAAGCTATTAGAAAATAGAGCATAAAAAAAATAAGTCTGTATAGACTTATTTTTTTTTGTAGAAGCTTATTGCATCCGTAATAATATCCAGATGATCAAATGCTAAATCAGGCAACTCATCAACACTAAACCAAGCTAACTCTTTAGCATCATCAGCAGCCTTACCAACAACATCCTCTCCTACCTCACCATAGAAAGCAACAGTAACCATATGTGATCTCGGATCTCTAAAAGGTTTTCCATACGCTTTAATTTGTACAAGGTCTTCGCAAACAATTGACGTTTCTTCAAGTAATTCACGTCGAGCTGCAACAATTAAATCCTCATTTTGATCAACAAATCCTCCAGGTAGAGCCCAATAATCGCGAAATGGTTCATTTTTGCGTTTTATTAATAATAATTGTAAAATGTTTGAATACTCTCTAAACAAAACCACATCTACAGTAACGAATATCTTTGAAACATATCCCATATATCATATCTTTAATGAAACAAATGTAAAAAATATAACGCTTTTTACAAAAAAACTTCAATTTCTCTTTCTAATACAAATCTTTGCCTTATATTTGCTTCATAAGCGATTAGTAAAAAATGTGATTGTTTTAATCACGTTTAATGGAAATTAAAAAGACAACTATGAAAAAATTAACATTACCGTTATTGGCTTCTGTATTAGCTTTTGGTGCTGTTCATGCTCAAAGTCCTTACAACAAATGGTCTATTGACTTAAATGGAGGATTTGCTAAACCAGCTAGAGTATTATCTTCAGGATATGCTGCTGAAACATTCAAAAACTTACACTTAGATGGAGGTGTACGTTATAGCTTAAACAATAAGTTTGGTATTAAAGCATCTTTCGGATACGACAAATTAGACAACTGGACTAATGATGCTGATTTAAACACAAACCACTACAGAACAAGCTTAGAAGGAGTTGTTAACGTTGGAAGACTTTTAAACTTCGAATCTTGGACTAAAGTATTAAACGTTCAAGCTCACGCAGGGGGAGGTTACTCTTGGATGAATGGAGACGCATTGTCTGGAACAGACAATATGGGTCACTTAATGGCTGGATTAACAGGACAAATTAAAGTTCACCCACGTGTAGCTTTAAACGCTGACTTTACAGTTATTCAAAGTTTACAACAAAACAATACTTGGGATGGTTTAAACGCTACAAATCGTTCAATCGCTCAAGGAACTATGTTTAATGCTTCTGTTGGAGTTTCTATCTATTTAGGTAAAAACGGACAACATGCTGACTGGTATGTTGAATCTGAAGCAGAAAACAATATGTTAGCTGAATTAGAAGGTAGAGTAACTAAAGTTGAAGGAATGCTTGTTGACTCTGATGGAGACGGTGTGCCAGATTACTTAGACTTAGAGCCTAACACTCCAGCTGGAGCTTTAGTTGATTCTAGAGGTAGAAATATCGACAAAAACAACAATGGTATTGCTGATAACATCGAAGCTTTCATCGCTGAGAAATATGGTAATCAACCAGAACAAGCTGTTGCAGGAACTGATTCTAACATGATTAAAGAATTAATCAACAAAGGATATGTAGCTGCTTACTTTGATTTTGACAAATCTCAACCATCAAATGTTGACGGAATCAACTTCATCGTTAACTATATGAAAGCTAATCCTAACGCTTCTGTAGAAGTAATGGGATATGCTGATGCAGTAGGTAACAAATCTTACAACAACAAGTTATCAGAAAGACGTGCTAACGCAGTTAAAGATATCTTAGTTAAATCTGGAGTTTCTTCATCTAAAGTTTCTGCTAAAGGAAATGGAATTGATGACGCTGTATCTAAAGATTCAGCTGCAGCTCGTAGAATTGCAAGAAAAGTTGTTTTCAAAATTAACTAATTTTAGAATTCAATTTTAATCATATTAAAGCGCAAGATTATTCTTGCGCTTTTTTTGTTTATAATAAGTAACTTTGCATTACTTATTTAAAGCAACTATGAAATTTAATCTAAATTCAGAATACAGCCCTACAGGTGATCAACCTCAAGCTATAAAAAAACTAGCTGAAGGAATCAATACTGATGAAAAATACCAAACACTAATTGGTGTTACTGGTTCTGGAAAAACATTTACTATAGCTAATGTAATTAAAGAAGTAAATAGACCTACTTTAATTCTAGCACACAATAAAACCCTTGCCGCACAGCTATACACAGAGTTTAAAAGCTTCTTCCCAAACAATGCAGTAGAGTACTTCGTATCTTACTACGATTACTATCAGCCAGAGGCTTTCTTACCTGTTACAGGTACTTACATCGAAAAAGATTTATCTATCAATGAAGATCTTGAAAAGATGAGATTAAGCACTACCTCTGCTCTACTCTCGGGCAGAAGAGATATTATTGTAGTTGCATCTGTATCTTGTTTGTATGGAATTGGAAATCCAGTAGAATTTCAAAAAAACGTTATCACACTAGAAGTTGACCAACAAATAAGCAGAACTAAACTACTTCATAGCTTAGTACAAAGCTTATATGCCAGAACAGAAGTTGAGTTTACAGCTGGTACATTCAGAATAAAAGGCGATACAGTAGAAGTATTCCCAAGTTATGCAGACAATCCTTTTAGAATACACTTCTTTGGTGATGAGATTGAGGATATTGAAATTTTCAATCCTAGTACATCTGCTGTTATAGAAAAATACACTAATCTTACAATCTACCCTGCCAATATGTTTGTTACATCACCTGACGTATTACAAGCCGCTATATGGGAAATACAACAAGATTTAGTAAAACAGATAGACTACTTTAAAGAAATAGGTAAGCATCTTGAGGCTAAGCGCCTAGAAGAACGTACTAACTTTGACCTTGAGATGATTAGAGAACTTGGATACTGTTCTGGAATTGAGAATTACTCAAGATACCTAGATGGTAGAGAACAAGGAACACGTCCTTTCTGTTTGATTGATTATTTTCCCGATGACTACTTGATGGTAATAGACGAGAGTCACGTAACGGTATCTCAAGTACATGCAATGTATGGTGGAGATAGATCACGTAAAGAAAATCTAGTAGAATACGGATTTAGATTACCTGCAGCACTTGACAATAGACCACTTAAATTTGAAGAGTTTGAAGCCATGCAAAATCAAGTGGTTTATGTATCAGCTACACCTGCCGATTATGAACTACAAAAATCTGAAGGAGTATATGTAGAACAACTAATACGTCCTACAGGACTATTAGATCCAATTATCGAAATAAAACCTACAGAAAATCAAATAGATGATCTGATTGAAGAAATACACAAAAGAGTAGAAAAAGACGAGAGAATATTAGTTACAACTTTAACTAAACGTATGGCTGAAGAATTAGCTAAATACTTTACTCGCGTAGGTATTAGATGTAGATATATACATTCAGATGTTGATACACTAGAGCGTGTTGAAATCATGCAAGATCTACGTAAAGGACTATTTGATGTACTAATCGGAGTCAACTTATTAAGAGAAGGACTTGACTTACCTGAAGTATCTCTTGTAGCGATATTAGATGCAGATAAAGAAGGTTTCTTACGAAGTCACAGATCACTTACCCAAACGGTCGGTAGAGCAGCCAGAAACGTTAATGGTCGAGCTATTATGTATGCAGATAAGATCACAGCTAGCATGCAACGTACTATAGATGAAACGAACTACAGACGTGAAAAGCAAATGATCTATAATAAAGAAAATAATATGACTCCAACAGCAATTGTCAAAAAAATCTCTAGCGAACTAGTTAAAGCTTCTTATGAGGATCTGCAAAAGGAATCTATTCTCCAAGCAGCAGAAGAGACTCTGAAGTATAAAACTAAAGCTGACATCGAAAAAATAATAAGAACAAAGAGAAAAGATATGGAAAAAGCAGCAAAAGATCTTGATTTCTTAAATGCTGCTCGATTAAGAGATGAAATAAAAGCTTTAAAAGACAAACTGTAGATATTTTAATTACCTTTGCAAAAAGACATAGAATGAACAATAACGATATATTAAAGAAACTGAGAGTTGCTTTACAATTACGCGACGATCAAATAGTAGAGATCCTAGGGTTAGTTGATTTTAGAATTTCGAAAGCTGAAGTTGGAAGCCTTTTTAGAAATGAGGATCATCCTAAATATGTAGAATGTGGAGATCAGATCCTTAGAAACTTCTTAAAC
>JBOFGJ010000318.1:0-1266 GCA_051649065.1 Flavobacterium sp.
GGTATTGAAACATACACTGTCCTATCTTTTGTTTTACACTCATACTACTTCTAACCGCACCATATAGGTATTGAAACTAGTGAATTAAAGTGTTTACACTATTTGAAAGCAACCTTCTAACCGCACCATATAGGTATTGAAACCCGAAAAACCCATTATTATTATTACCGTCTAATTTTCTTCTAACCGCACCATATAGGTATTGAAACACGTTATAAAGGTTTAGTTAGCGAACTATTAAACAACTTCTAACCGCACCATATAGGTATTGAAACAGGAAGTGGTTGAGGACATTGAACAAGTTGAGGATCCTTCTAACCGCACCATATAGGTATTGAAACGTGAATGTCATTTAACAGGTGGTTTAATAATCAATACTTCTAACCGCACCATATAGGTATTGAAACACTTGGCCAGAAGCTGGAGATGTATTTACATAAAGCTTCTAACCGCACCATATAGGTATTGAAACTTTAAAATAACATACTTACCTGTACGATGCGCTAGCTTCTAACCGCACCATATAGGTATTGAAACCCAGCTTTAGCCTCTAAATGCTGACTCGATGTAGCGCTTCTAACCGCACCATATAGGTATTGAAACTTATACACTTGAACATTTTCTTCAATTTCTTGCTGACTTCTAACCGCACCATATAGGTATTGAAACAATAATGGTAATAGGATAGACGCATACGAAAGTGAACTTCTAACCGCACCATATAGGTATTGAAACTTTAATTTGAAATCAGAAGGTAAAAACAGTTCTGCTTCTAACCGCACCATATAGGTATTGAAACATATATAAACCACTCTTAGAAATAGATAGTTTCTTTCTTCTAACCGCACCATATAGGTATTGAAACAGACTAGTTTCTATTACTATATCTTCAACGCCAAAGCTTCTAACCGCACCATATAGGTATTGAAACAGATGTTTGATTTAGATAAGTATGAGATGAAAATAAACTTCTAACCGCACCATATAGGTATTGAAACAGAATGAAGGTGCATTGCTATCTCTCGCCTTCTTCACTTCTAACCGCACCATATAGGTATTGAAACCTAGAAGAAGGTATTCCAATGCAAGAAGCTCTTAAACTTCTAACCGCACCATATAGGTATTGAAACGATTTACAAAACACACTACATTAGAGCCTATGAGGCCTTCTAACCGCACCATATAGGTATTGAAACAAAAGAATATGCAAAAGAAAAGATTTTTGAAAAGTTCTTCTAACCGCACCATATAGGTATTGAAACTCTA
>JBOFGJ010000319.1:0-4141 GCA_051649065.1 Flavobacterium sp.
TTCTCTTGCAATAAACTCTAAAAGATTACCATTATTATCAGTAAAGTAGATAGACTGTGCCTTCCACGTCTCGAAGGTAGTAACCAAATTCCCTTCTATATTCTCAATTAAAGTCAAATGTTCTTTCGCCCAAGCTAAAGCACTCTGCAATTGATTAGATGGAATATTAAATGCGAAGTGATATACATTCACTTTATCTGCAGTCTCTTCTAAAGTTAATATCGTATCACCAGCCTGTACTGTTACACTTTCTTCTAATAATTCAATTATAGGTAATTCTAATACTTCTGTATAGAATTCTTTACTTTTCTCTAATTGATTTGTCTGTATATTGATACTTAATATATTCATTCCTATTGTTTTTAGTATTACTAATATCTGCTAAAAAGTGTATTATAGGTCTATATTTAGACACCATTTAACTATATAGAAATAGACATTACTTATCTAACCTCCACTAAATCCTCATCTATAGCAATCACTTGTAAAGTATCCCCAAGACAAGCATTACTATACTTACTATCAGACTGAAAACCGAATTTATAAGATATATCAAATTCACTAAAATGAGTAACATTATCCGTAGTACCAGCTTTTATAACAATATCCTCTTTTAATACATATTGTTTAAAGGTAACTAATACTTCTAATTAACTATATAAAAAAGATTATTCTTATTCAAAATGCTCTTCTACATTCCAAAGTACTTCACAATCACAGTATCCTCCATATTCTCTAAGCCATAACAGGACTTCTTCTATATTCTTTATATCCATACTTTTCAATATCACTATCGTTTTTTCATTTGTATGATTACATTCGCACTTTTCGAGATAATTATCTAAGTCATCAAACAACTGAGTAAAACATATTTTACTCATCGGTAGGCTACTTTCAAATAGCAACTGTTGCTCCTGTTGCCACTGTTGTTTGAGCTCTTTTTTACGCTGCTTCTCTAATTGTTTTTCATTCATATTAACCTCTTTTAACCCAAAATACGCAATAGACATATCAACGAAAAGCAATTATACAAAATAGGTTTGAAATAGTTATAAAAGCATATTATTAAATAACTTTAAAGCTAATGAAAGAGTGATAAAGTAGAATTACTTTGTCGTATTTAACTAAATCTAAGTTTACCTATCTTGACGGCTCTCCCATCCTCCTGAAGAAGGTTTATGAGTATCATTATCTGTGCTTTTATTCCTACTCATTTCTCGTTTATCTGACTTCGAGAATGCCAATCCTCTCTCTTTAAAATAATTGTATCCAGTAATGTAAATTAATATAACCGCCCATATTATCCCTACCAAGATATTAATACTCACTAAATAAGATACAGCAATAATCATCCCTATTATTCCTATATACTGTATTGGTATCCAAAATAAAGTATCACCATTCTCTGCTTTATAATACTGCTGACTTGCTTCATCATAGTAAATAACAGCCTTATTCCACTTATTCCCCAAATACCAAGTAAGCCATCCTCCTAGTGATGTAAAAATACTAATAACCTCTCCTTGGTAACCAAAATTAGGTATAAGCAACCCTATAAAGTAACCTAATCCAAAGAACACTAGTGCGAGTATTCCTTTTCCAGACCAAACTATCATATCCTACTTTTTAATGACAATTAATATTATTGTATATTGCTAATATTGATTATACATATCTATTACAAACAACTGATTAACAGTACAAATGTATATCATATTCTCAAAATAAGATTATCCCTTTTGGATACTTTACATAGCAGTACACAGCTCTATTAAAAAGCCATTATTATCCAACACATACCCTACTGTTTGTCCCCAAGGTTTCACCGTCAGAGGTTCGTAAACTATACCTCCAGCTTGTTCTACTTGTTGCGTCGCTATTGCCACATCTTCTACCACAAAACCTAACTCTATTCCAAAAGGTTTATCACTGCTCACTTGTTGGTATCCTTTTTTTAAATTACTACTTGCCAAGCCTAACTGTGCAAATGCAATAGCAGTCTCTCCCGAAACTAACTCTCCATAATCCTTCTCAGGTGTTATGAACTTACGCATAAATCCAAACGCCTCTTCATAAAACTTAACTGTAGCTTCTACATCTGCTACATACATTATTGTATAACTGTATTTTATCATAATCTGTTTAATTAAAAAATGCTTCTTCTATTTTGTCAAACTCCTCTTGCGGATATATAGTAATACCCTTGTCTTTTATCATATAAATAGCCTTACAGTGTTTATATAATACATCTACGATATGAGAAGATATAAAGATTATACTATGCTGAGATAAATGCACTAAATACTTCATCAAATAATAATTGGACTCTATATCTAATCCGTTAAACGGTTCGTCTAAGATATACATAGTGTACTCTTTCTGAAGCACAGCATTTAAATATACTTTCTTCTTCATACCTGTAGAAAACTCCTTAATCAATTTATCAGATGGTAAATCAAATAACAACTGTTGTCCTTTTACCTTTTGTTGAATCAGGTGTTGGTAGAATTTATAAAATTCACCAGCAGTTAACTCATCATATACAGCAGGCTCCGCCCCACACCATCCTACATCTTGCATAGATATAATCTTGTCGTTTAAGATACTAGACCCTGTATAATTCTCTAATCCAAGTATACACTTAAACATTGTTGTTTTGCCCTGACCATTCTTTCCCATTACTCCATATATCCCTGGAGTAGTGATGTGAAGCTTGACATCTTCCAAAATTACTTGGTTACCATATCGTTTTTCTTTAATATGTACTTTCAACATCTTTAATCTGATTTAATTGACGAATAGCTCGTTTATATAAAAAAGGTATGATTAATAAAGGAAGTCCTAGCCCTAAGAAACAACCAACTATAAACAATTGTTGTCTAAATTCACTTTCATAAAATGCATACTTAAGTATTGTATTACACATAGGGATTGTTAAAACTAAACTTCCTAAAAACACATAATTCCAATCAAATGACAATACATTAACTAACACAAGCACAGGAAGTATCAACATCAGAGTATTCAACATCTCTATCTTGACTTGCCTTTCTATATATTCCTTTGCAGATAAGGTACTCATTCTTATTTCAATAATTCGCTCTCTTCCAAATGTCGCGATACTTGCTATTATCCCCACAAGTACAAAACTTGCAATCACAAGATTTCCATTGTTGTGCTTGATCCCCATTACACTAAACAATATCACTATTGGCATTATCCAAAGCAACTTATACTTTCTAAAACTAATATGCCAAAAGGGATTGATTAATGAGAATGGGTACTTAATTACTGTTGATTGCTTCTTTGGGATATAGGATAATAAGTAATAAAGTGCTAGTACTACTGACATACCTATAAACTCTCTTTTTAATGCTAATACAGCCAAAAAAGGTATGCTGTAGATCATATACTCTAACCACAGCACTATGCGATAATGCTTATATACCTTTAATAATTCTATATCAGTTCTACCTAGGTGATAAAGTATCGCATCTACAAATACTATATAGTAGACCCCTCTAACTAATTCATAGTTGAGATAACACACTAAGGCGATACCTAGATAAAGTCCTATCACTAAAGACATAGCCACATAATCTCCCTTAGAAATAAACTTTCTAAAACGTATGTCTATTAGGTAGCTCAGAAGTGTAATCATTAAATCAAATATATGAAACATAAAACAAAATCAACACACTTCTTAATTGTCTAAAAACATTAAATTGCATATCCTTAATCCCCCTTATATAATGCAACACTTCTTACAGCAAATCAACGCTTACTATCCCATCTCTGAAGAAACGCAGCAAGCCTTATTGCGTATCTGTAAATAACTAAAAAAGTCGAAGCAATTGCTTCGACTTTTTCTATACCTTATTTCTTAATCACTGTGAACTGATTAACAGTACACTGTAAACCAATTACTATCCCTCGAACTCCCCACAGTCGTGTACTGTGAACGTCTCTAACTTGCTCTTAAGCGTATAAAAACCTGCCGTTCTGAAGTGCTCTTTATCTATATCCTGACCTTTAACTGTCAATTTATACATTGGATATTCATCCACTCTCTCGAATACGAACTCATTTAGTGGAGTATGTACAGTTATTGTCTTATCCTTCTCTTCTATTTTAGTTATTT
>JBOFGJ010000320.1:0-3055 GCA_051649065.1 Flavobacterium sp.
TTTATTTGTGATCATTGGGTTGCTTTTAGGATTAGGTGGATACTTTGCTTATACTACTTTTGGTATTGATAATCAGGGAGGAGTGAGTGATGTGGAGAGTGTAGTAAGTACAGAAGATAATGCCATTGAAGAGACTCCAGGTTCAGGTAGAACTATGAAAGAGAATATAGAGCATCTAATAGATGAAGCAAATAAGGAGAAAGATGTTGACTCCTCAGTAGTTATAGCAACCTCCAATGATTATGTAACTGAGGTAACTAACCCAATGGCAACTACTAATGATAAAACAAAAACGGAGAATAAAGCAACTGCTCCCTCTGTTGAAAAGAGTAAGCAGCCTGCCACTTCAGAAAGGGTAGTTAAAGAGGATAAGAGCGCCAAAACGGTAACTGCTGTAGAGTCGTCTAAAAGAGATGAAAAAGAAGGAGAGTTTGGCTATAAGAAGTATTTTAAAGTAGGCTCGACGAAAAATGAAGTATGGGCTTCTCAAGGAGATCCTTCTGATGTACAGACGCAAGGTGATATAGAAGTATGGTTCTATGGCAAGAGTAAAGTACGCTTTAAAAATGACAAGGTAATAAGCTATTCGAATGCTAGTGGTAGATTAAATGTAAAGAACTAAATTATATATGAATAGTATGTATTTTATTATTTCTTGGTATTTGATTTATCTAAACAGTTTTAAGATAAATATTAATTGTAGTTTTGAGAATATATTTTTTGAAATACTATGAACATCGTCTATTTTGTTTTTGGTAGTAATATTAATTATTACCAGCAAGTTATTTTTTCTATTTGTACAGCGCTAGTTAATAAAGAGGAATCTGACCGAATAATTGTTATTGCAGAAGAGCCTACTCTTTTTAAGTTAGTAGAGGAGTTTATTACGATTATACCAATTAGCAATGATATCATTAATGAATGGAAAGGTGATTATAATTTTATATTTAGGACAAAAATAAAAGCATTACAATTAATTGCTGAAAAATATCCTGATCAGCATATTTTGTATTTAGATGGGGATACCTTTTTCTATAAGTCGCTAATTGTGTTAAAGCAAGAATTATATAAGGGGAATGGTATTATGCATGTGAAAGAGGGAGCTTTATATCAGAAAAAAACGAAGACAGAGAAGAAATTATGGAGTAAAGTAAAGGATAAAACATTTGCAAATATTCTTGTTGATAAGAATATCAATATGTGGAATGCAGGTGTAATAGGAATTCCAAGTACTAACTTTGATTTAATTAATGTAGCCTTACAAATTAATGATGAAATGTGTGATAACAATGCATTGTGTTTTTTGGTAGAGCAGCTGTCTTTTTCAATTGTCTTAGAGAAACAACTCAAATTAAATGCAAGTGATCATGTGATAGGGCATTATTGGGGAAATAAAGAAGAGTGGGATGTTGTAATCTCCGATTGGATGAAGAAATCTCTGATGAGTAATTATACTCTTCAGGAAATGCTAGAACAGATCAAGAATGTTCCGTTCAACGAAATTCCTGTCTATGTAAAACGATCAAATACAGGTATTCGCTTAACTAAGAAAATAAAGGCAATGTTTAAGCCTAGAAGTAAGAGCTATATAAAATCATAAAGAATAAAACAAAAACACCCCAAGTCATTGCGACTTGGGGTGTTTTGTTTTTATAACTAACTAATCAATCAAAATAATATTATTGGTTTCTGAACACCAATTCGTTGTTGAAAGAGTCTAATAAGATGATACTATCTGCTTTTATATTACCAGATAAGATCTCTTTAGACAAGCGGTTTAATACCTCTTTCTGTACAACACGTTTTACAGGACGTGCACCGAACTCGGGATCATATCCTTTGTTTGCTAAGAATTCTTTAGCTTCCGCAGTTGCTTCCATATGTACGTTTTGTTGAGCAAGCATCTTGAACACACTTTGCAATTGAATATCTACAATTTGTAAGATATTGTCTTTGCTCAACGGTGTAAACATCACTACTTCGTCAATACGGTTTAAGAACTCAGGGCGAACTTGTTGTTTTAACTCGTTCAACACTTCTACTTTAGCGTCTTCAGAAGCCTGTTCAATATTTGTAGCATTCTCAAACTTCTCTTGGATAATGTGACTACCCATATTTGAAGTCATAATAATGATAGTGTTCTTGAAGTCAGCTAGACGACCTTTGTTGTCTGTTAAACGTCCTTCATCTAATACTTGCAACAAGATGTTGAATGTATCAGGGTGTGCTTTTTCTATCTCGTCTAACAGTACCACAGAGTAAGGTTTTCTACGTACTGCTTCAGTTAATTGACCACCTTCATCATAACCTACATATCCTGGAGGTGCTCCTACTAATCTACTTACGCTATGTCTTTCTCCATATTCACTCATATCGATACGCGTCATAGCACTTTCATCGTCAAATAGGTATACTGCTAAAGCTTTGGCCAACTCTGTTTTACCAACCCCTGTAGTTCCTAAGAATAGGAATGAACCTATCGGTTTTTTAGGGTCTTGTAATCCAGCGCGACTTCTACGTACAGCATCACTAATAGCGATAATTGCTTCTTCTTGACCTACCACACGTTTGTGTAATTCGCCTTCTAAGTGAAGTAGTTTTTCTCTTTCACTTTGTAGCATTTTAGTCACTGGTACACCAGTCCATTTAGCTACTACTTCAGCGATATCATCACTTGTAACCTCTTCTTTAATTAGCGATTGACCACTTTGGTTTTCGTCTAATTGTTTTTGTGCTTTCTCAAGGTCTTCTTGAGCGTCTTTTATTTTTCCATATCTAAGCTCAGCTACCTTTCCATAGTCACCATCACGTTCAGCTTTTTCAGCTTCTAGTTTATATGTTTCTATTTCTTGTTTAATAGCCTGTACGCGATCTACAACCTCTTTTTCAGATTGCCATTTGCTATAGATATCGTTTCTTTCTTCTTTTAAGTTAGCAACTTCTAATCCAAGAGATTTAAGCTTGTCCTCATCATTCTCACGTTTGATGGCTTCAATCTCAATTTCTAATTGCATAATCTTACGATCAAGCACATCTAATTCCTCTGGTTTAGAGT
>JBOFGJ010000321.1:0-1939 GCA_051649065.1 Flavobacterium sp.
TGTTACCACAAGTAGGTTTTACAAGATTAATACTATGGGAGCAATACAAAGAGAAATACCCTGAAGGGGTCCAATATAGTAGGTTTTGTGAGGCTTATAGTAATTGGTGTGCTCAAGGAAAAGGTTATGTACCTATTGAACATAAAGCAGGTGAAAAGCTATTCATTGACTATGCTGGCAAAAAATTAGAAATTGTATGCCCACAAACAGGAAATATTAGTAAAGTAGAAGTTTTTGTAGCCACTCTAGGCGCTAGTCAATATACTTATGTAGAGGCTTGTGCAAGTCAAAAAGCCCCTGATTTTATAAAAAGTATTGAAAATGCATTACACTATTTTGGTGGTGTACCTAATTGTATTGTACCAGATAACCTAAAGTCAGCAGTAATTAAACCACACCGTATTGAACCAGAATTAAATCAGCAACTATTAAAATTTGCCATGCATTATGATACCACTATAATGCCTGCTAGGGTCAGAAAACCTAAGGATAAATCTCCAGTGGAAATGGCAGTTAATATTACCTATAGCCGAATATACACCAAACTACATGGTCAGGTATTTTTCAGTATAAATCAGCTAAACACAGCTATTAAAAAACTTTTAAAGCCTTACAATGACTATCCTTTTCAGAAGAAACAAAGCAGCCGAACAGAGATGTTCTTGGATTTTGAAAAACAAGCTCTTAAAGCTTTACCAATCGATTTATATCCAATTAAAACTTATAAAACAGCTACTGTATTAAAAAACTATCACGTTGATTTTAGAGAGGACAAACACCACTACAGTGTTCCATATCAGTACTTAGGAAAGAAAGTAACTCTTATTGTAGATCAAAATATTGTTGAAATCTATCATAACTATCAACGCATTGCTGTTCATCCTCGTAATAGGAGAACTAGTGGATACTCAACCTTAAAGGAGCATTTACCGCCAAAAAGTCAATATAATGCAGGTTGGAGTGAAGAGTATTTTATTAGTTGGGCCAATAAAATAGGCCCTGAAACAAAAGCTTTTATTGGGAAAATACTGCACAAACAAACCTTTGTAGAACAGAGCTTTAAATCATGTATAGCTGTTTTGTCCTTTGCTAGTAAAGTAGGGAATTCTAGACTAAACTTAGCTTGTAAACGAGCGTTAGCTTATGAACATATAAGCTATAAGGCTATTGAAAATATTTTAAAAAACGGATTAGATCAACAGGAATTAGAACAAAACTTACAAGCTATACCCCAACATGAGAATATCAGAGGGAATAATTATTTTAACTAAATCTTTATGTTTATGAATGTTAATGCAACAATTGAAAAAATGCAAAAACTTAGGCTTAATGGTATGAAAAGAGCCTATGAATCATCCTTAGAAACTAAAGCTATAGACTCTTTTACCAATGACGAGTTTATAGCCTGGTTAGTTGAGGCAGAAGATAACCAAAGAAATAATGATAAGACTCAGCGGCTTATAAAAAATGCTAGATTCCACTATCAAGCTAGTTTACAAGAGGTAAAGTTTACTGCTGAGAGAAACTTAGATAAAAACACTTTTATAAGATTATCTGATTGTAGTTTTATTGATCGAAATCAAAATATCATTATTACTGGTTGTACTGGAACAGGGAAAAGCTACTTAGCTACTGCACTAGGCTTCCAAAGCTGTGTAGCTGGTTATAAAGTAAAATACTACAATTTAGGTAAATTATTACATCGTTTGGCTATGACTAAAGCTGATGGTAGTTATTTAAAAGAATTGCTAAAATTAAGCGCCACTGATGTACTTATTTTAGATGATTTTGGATTACAACGTATGCACCTGAGCAAGTACATCTTGTGATATCTAATTATTCTTCTACATTATCCAGGATAAGTTTCTTGTAATTATGAGGATATAAGTCAGCGATATTCTTGTGGTTGATGGATTGAATATTTTCAAGAACATACTTT
>JBOFGJ010000322.1:0-9213 GCA_051649065.1 Flavobacterium sp.
TAGTCAAACATAAAGCTCATGTTACTACTGAACGTAGGTACCTCGATATCTAAGTACTCACCGTAAGTATCAAAGAATTTGTCTAAACCTTCGATACCAATCTCTCCAGAAGCCATTCCTTTTTTCACTCCATCGATTAATTCCTCTAGTTCTTTATTACCTGCGTATCCTTGTGCAGCTCTAAAGTCTAGTGGTCTAGTGTATCTCATGTAGTTCACACGGTGGTTCTTATCTGTACTCCACAGTCTAGGAAGGAAACCTTTATGTGTTTCATTAAAGTTTTGTCCCGCGTTTACATATTCATTTACGATTTCGTATTTACCAGTCTTGTCATTGCGTTCGTAGTTTGGCTTCTCGTCTTTCCAAGGGTTGGCCTTGTCTAGTCCTACATATTTCTTAGTGAAGTATGAGTCATAGTAGATACTCTCGTCACCATACTGCTCACGTTGGTAGTAAGCTAATAATTCAGAAGCATCAGAAGGTGTGTTCTCATTGATAACTACTTTAGCATTGGCTCTAATCGGTAACATTAGCCAACTCGTAAGTCCAATGCAGATAAATAATAAAGTAAGGATAAGTGTATTAGCCATTACTTTGTTTTTCTTTTCAGTATATCGTAATCCAAATACAAAGAAAGCGATAATCAGAAGGAATGCGAATATAGTTCCACTATTAAAAGGCATCCCCATTGTGTTCACCATAAAGATCTCAGTCTTACCAAATAAGGCTAGAGTCTTAGGGAATAAGAATGCAAATAGGAAAAATAGAACTCCTATAGCAGCTACGTTAGCGATGATAAAGTTCTTGATGTTTACTTTTTCATACTTCTTAAAGTAGTAAAGTAATACGATAGAAGGAACTGTCAAAAGTGCCATTAAATGCACTCCAAATGATGCTCCTATCACTAATCCAATTAATAATAACCAGCGGTTACCTCTTATACTGTTTAGATCATCATACCATCTAACGCCTAAGTAAAGTAGGAGCGATGTCAGGAACATAGCTGAAGCATAAACCTCAGACTCCACAGCGTTAAACCAGAAACTATCAGTAAAACTAAAAGCTAATGAACCGATAGCAGCACTACCTAAAACAACGATAGCGTTATTATTCGTCCACTCACTTTTAGCAACAACGATTTTTTTAAGTAGATTAGACAATGTCCAAAACATAAAAAGAATCGTGAAGGCACTTGAGATAACGGCAACCATGTTGACCATTAATGCTACTTTATCAGGAGAAGTAGCAAACATCGAGAAGAATGCACCTAACATTTGATAAAAAGGAGCCCCTGGAGGGTGTCCTACTTGTAGTTTAGCAGAAGTAGCGATATACTCTCCTGGATCCCAAAAACTTACAGTGGGCTCAACTGTTAGTGTATAAGTTAATAAAGCGATGGCAAAACACAGCCAACCCCCTATAACATTCCACTTCTTGTAATTGAATGTCAACATATTTGTAATTACTAGATATTTACTTAATTATACTTACAAAGAAAAGATTTTTTTTGTGTTGTGTAACGAAATTAGAAATATTTAATTTTTTTTCGTGTAAAATTTGGTTGTTACAAAAAATGTGCTACTTTTGCATCCGCATTACAGAAGTAATCACGCTGAAGTAGTGACTTGGTAATGGCTCATGGTGTAATGGCAACACTTCTGTTTTTGGTACAGACATTCTAGGTTCGAGTCCTAGTGAGCCAACAAGTAAAGCTCCTCTGGAAACAGGGGAGCTTTTTTTTGCTATCTATAAAACTGATCATAGTCGAATTAAAAAATTTGGGATCAGCGACAAAAGTTGGGGACTAGGCAAAAAGTCTAGTTAATCTAAAGAGGAAAAACTTCTTATCTCTAAATTTATTTGGGACAAGAGTTCTTCAAGAGTGTGTCAAGAATTCTTTAATAGAAAGGACTTATAGTAGAACAATGTTGTGGTAGTGTTGAAGAAGTCATGCAATCTCAGTAATACTAGTAGTTTTAGAAGTGATTTTTATCTTTTACTCTAGTATAATCCAAGCATTCAGTTTTCCCTGCTTCTTGTTATTAAGCGTAATTTAGATCATAATCAGAGTTAAGCCAAAAGTTAATCAAAAAAAGCTTAAAAAATAAAATGTTAAAATTTTAAACGATAAATATTGATTATGAAGAGGTTAATTTATTTGATAAAAAAACCTTGAATAAAAAGTTTAAGATGTGTTTGGAGGTTTAAAAAAAAATGATACTTTTGCATCAGCATTACAGAAGTTAACCTGTTTAACTCAACAATGACAAAGGTAATGGCTCATGGTGTAATGGCAACACTTCTGTTTTTGGTACAGACATTCTAGGTTCGAGTCCTAGTGAGCCAACAAAAGCCTCTTGATTTATCAAGAGGCTTTTTTATTTTATATCGGTTAGGTGAAATTATCTAAAATCAAAAAGGCCAGACGTTAATCTGACCTTTTAATATATTAGTTAGACCCCCTAAAGTCTGGTTTTCTCTTTTCTAAGAAAGCTGTTGTTCCTTCAGTGAAGTCTTCTGTTTCGAAACATTCTCCAAAGTTTTTGATTTCTTCGTGATATCCATTGATACCTTCCTTAAAGTTTGCATTGATAGATTTAATCGCTCTACTGATGGCAGAAGCCGAGTTGAAAGCAATTCTGTTTGCAATTTTTTTAGTGAAAGCTAATAGTTCTTCTTGTTCCACGACATGATTAACTAAGCCATAAGTAAGTGCTTTGTCTGCTGTAATCATTTCGGCAGTCATAATAAGCTCCATTGCTCTTCCTTTGCCAATAAGTTGTGGTAAACGTTGAGTACCCCCATATCCTGGTATTAGACCAAGAGTTACTTCAGGTAATCCCATTTTAGCATTTGTAGAAGCTATTCTAAAATGTGAAGCCATAGCAAGTTCTAAACCTCCTCCTAAAGCAAAACCATTAACTGCAGCTATGATAGGTTTATTATAGTTCTGAATGTAGTCAAATAACAACTCTTGTCCTTTGGCAGCTAATTGAGAACCTTCGCTAGTATTGAAACTAGAGAACTCTTTGATGTCAGCACCCGCAACAAAAGCTTTATCCCCACTCCCTGTGATGATAATAACGCGTGTTTCACGGTCTTTCTCTATCTGTTTAAGGGCTTGGTGTAGCTCTTCTATTGTAGCTTTGTTTAAAGCGTTTAATTTAGTTGGGCGATTAATTGTTATAATGGCCAGGCTATTTTCTTTTTCTATTAGAATATTCTCAAACTCCATATTATATTTTTATTTGATTAACTATCTATAATTGGCAGGGTCACAATAAATGTAGTGCCTTTGCCATTTTCTGTTTCAAAAACTATAGTACCGTTGTAATTGGTAATAATGTTTTTGATGATTCCTAATCCTAGTCCCATTCCACTAGATTTGGTTGTAAACTTAGGTTGGAATATTTTATTAATATCCTCTTCTTTTATTCCTGTACCATTGTCTGATACTTTAATAATAGCACTTTCGTTGGTTCTTGTAATACTCACTTTAACTTCAGGGGTATTTTGTTCTGAAGGAATTGCTTGTATTGCATTTTTGACCAAGTTAGTGATAATTCTGATTAGTTGTGTTCTATCTATTTTGGATATAATCTCTTTATCTGTTGTGCTAAACGAAATATAGTCTTCGTTAAAGATATCTAAGGTTAGCTGAACTGTCTTTACGAGGTCTAATGTTTCATTTTGTTGTGCAGGCATTGCAGCGAAGCTTGAAAAGGCTGTAGCGACAGAGGTCATTGTGTCTATCTGTTGGATTAGCACCTGAGAAAAGTCTTTTAATTTGTTCTTTATTTCAGGATCATTAGGGTCAAATCTTCTTTCGAAGCTCTGTACAGTTAGACGCATTGGAGTAAGTGGATTCTTGATTTCATGGGCTACTTGCTTAGCCATTTCTCTCCAAGCTTGTTCTCGTTCTGTTTGTGCTAGTTTGACATAGGATTCATCTAACTTTTCCACCATATCATTATAGGCTGTTATTAATGTGGAGATCTCCTTACTAGTTGAAATAGTCTCTATCTTCTCATTCTTTTGACCAAGTTCAGTGCGCGTCATTTTGACACTGATGTCTTTAAGACTTTGGGTTATGTAATTGGATAAGAAATACGAAATGGCAATAGACATAATAAGCATAATAACATATACCTGTCCGAATTTGACCATGAAGTTTTGTATTTCATTTTCGTAGAATTCTGTTTTTTCTTCATAAGGTATTTTAAGAATACCTAATGGTTTAAACTTTAAATCTTTCAGAAAGCTATAAGCAATCCTAATACGATTGTTGTCATTGGTTTTAATATCAACAAAGCGCTTATTAGGTGATGATTGTATCGTCTTTAAAACTAAGGGAGAGATGTTTTTAGATATGCTATCTACAGAGAAAGTACCTCTTGACGTGATCAAGAGGTGTCCTTGTAAATCGTGTATGTTGATTTCTGTATTGTGAATTGCTGCCAATTCATGTATTTTATCTCTGAATATTCGCGGTATGTTTTCCGTTGTCAGAGGGTATTCGCTAGTGGTAAGGATGTAATTTATATTCTCATTAATAGAGTTCTCTGTTCGTTCAAGTCTATACTGATGATAGGTACGCGCTTCTTCCCTGAACTGGTATACAGAAACTGCGGATATCAACACAGACGAGATGATACTTAAAAATATAAGTGAGAAGAATATTCTATTCCTCAGTGAAAAGTTCTTTAATATAAAATCATCTTTCATTAGTTTCTGCTATGACGAATCTTTTTGTATAAGCGTATTCCTAGCATTAATAGTATTGATAAACCTACTAGTCCTACAACTCCAAATATCCAATTAAAAGTACTTTTTAAAATTACTAAAAATACTACAGAAAATAAAATAAGGGTAGCGCCTTCATTCCATATTCTAAAAAAAGAGGATGTTTTGGTCATCGTTCTGTTGTTTATTTGCATAACGAACTGATGACATTTAAGGTGGTAAGCTATAAGTAATACTACAAATAATAGCTTTACATGCATCCAAGGTTGACTTAACCAAGCAGGTATTTCTATTAATAACCATATTCCGAAAATAGTTGCTAATACAGCTGCAGGCCATGTAATAATGTTCCACAGTCGATTAGTCATTATGGTATATTGTTCCTTTAATATTTCTGCTTTTGGTTCAGGCATATCTTTAGTCTCAGCATAGTAAACGAATAAACGCACAATGTAAAATAAGCCTGCAAACCAACAAACAATAAATATAATGTGTAAGGATTTTAAATATAGATATAACATATTACTATTTGTTTTGCCATTCTTTAATCCAAGTTACCATAGCGTCTATCCACATATCGTCATCGTTCATACATGGGATAGTTCTAAACTCTTCGCCACCGTGATGAAGGAACTCATCATGCGCTTCCATGCCTATTTCTTCAAGTGTTTCTAGACAGTCTGCTACGAAAGCAGGTGTTACAACAGCTAGTTTTTTAATTCCCTTATCAGCTAATCCGTTTACAGTTGCATCAGTAGGAGGTTGAAGCCATTTGTCCATTCCTAAACGAGATTGGAATGAGTTCGTGTATTTATCTACGGGGATGTTTAGTTTTTCTACTACTTGTCTAGTTGTTTCTAAACATTGATGTCTGTAACAGAACTCATGTGCTTTAGAGGCTGTTTGACAACATGAACCGTCTATTGTACAATGTCCTTTAGTTACATCTGATTTATGGATGTGTCTCTCTGGTACTCCGTGGTATGAGAATACGATATGGTCGTAATCATAACCTTCTAAGTGTCCTTTAATGGTATGAGCTAAGGAATTTATGTATTCTTTCCTATTATAGAATGCAGGGAAACTAGTTACTTTCATCTGAGGGAAGAACTTTGTTCTTACTTCTTCTGCAAGTACATCAATAGTCTCTGTGGTTGCCATAGCAAACTGAGGGTATAACGGTATCATTAATACATCATCAACCCCCTTGTCTTTTAACTCTTGAAGTCCTGTCTTAATAGATGGTTCTCCATAACGCATTGACAACGCAACAGGGATGTCTACTTTATCCTGTACTTTCTTATGTTGACGCTGAGATATTACAACAAGAGGTGAACCTTCTTTCCACCATATTTTAGCATAAGCCTCTGCTGATTTCTTAGGTCTTGTGTTCAGAATAATCCCTTTTACTAGTAAGTATCTAAGGATGTAAGGCATATCGATTACTCTTTCATCCATTAAAAATTCTCCTAAATATGGTTTTACGTCTTTTGCTGTAGGGCTTTTAGGTGAGCCTAGGTTTACTAATAATATACCTTGCATGAGTTTAGTTATTTGTGTTAAGGGACATTAAATATTTTTTAGGTGTAGTGCCAAACTTCTTTTTAAAGGCTGCGATGAAGTGGCTAGATGAACTATAGCCAATCTTTAGACCTACTTCATTTACGTTATATGTACCATTATCTAGAAGTTTACGGGCATATTCCATCTTATAGTCAAATAAGAAACTGAATACAGAATCACCATAAATCTGTTTAAAGCCCATTTTTAATTTTTTAATATTGATACCTACTGTGTCGGCTAATTCTTGTAATGTAGGTGGTTCTGCCATCTTGCTAATGATAATATCCTTTGCTTTTTTGATTTTGACAACGTCATCCTCGTCAGATAAGAAAGGACAGTTCTCTATATTTTGATCTTCATTCTGATTGAATAAAAGACTTAATAGTTCATATGTTTTCCCTGTATAATAAAGTTTCTTTATAGTTGGGTTCATATAGAAGTTGAAAAGTTGGTTCAGTACTATTGCCATAGAAGGAGTAATCTCTTCTTCGGAATAATACTTTTTGTCTCGGTTTTCTCCTGTTAGAAAACCGATGAACTCCGCTTCTGTAGAGAATAGTGCATGAAACTTCTTGATAGAAATTAAAACACTTATGATCCAGGTATTGGGTGTTATTTCTAAATGTACAGGTAGTTGCTTTTGAGGATTGTATAGAATAAGAAACTTCTCTTCGTTTAAAGGTAAAGAGTAAGCTCCTCCGCTAAATAAAAACTTCGCAGATCCCTTTAATCCGAAATAGAATTGAATCACATCAGTTCCCATTTCTCTTTGAAAAGTGATATTTTCTTTGAGGTTGTTTTCAAACCTTAGCAGTGAAAAATTATCGTCAATTATTATTTCTTCCGTTGGACTCATAGCGTTACTTTTTAAGTAAAAGAGATAAACTTATTTGGTTACTTTTAATTTAGAACCGTTCTATATAAGCCACTCTTTAACCCTTGTGTTTGTTGCAAATGTACTGTATTATAATGAAATGCAGTGCTTTTTTTTTGTAAAATCATTCAGCGATATAAATAGTCCCTTTAGCGTTACTTTTGTCAATTCTTTAATCTTAAATTTGTTTACTTTTTTGAATTAACTCTGTGTATGGACAAAATAGATAAGACTAAACCTGCGACTTTTTATGCAGTGGGATTAAGTTATAAGAAAGCGGATGCTGAAATGCGTGGAAAGTTTAGTCTAAGTGATGAAGCCAAAGACAATTTATTGACTCAAGCGAAGAATGAAGGAATAGAGAGCTTAATAGTTATTTCTACCTGTAATAGAACTGAGATATTTGGTTTTGCACAACACCCTTTTGAATTAATTAAATTGCTATGTGATAATAGTAATGGTACTGTGGATGACTTTCGAAATGTAGCTTATGTATATAAGACTAAGGAAGCTATTGAACACTTATTTCGCGTTGGGACAGGATTAGATAGTCAAATCTTAGGCGATTTTGAAATTATTAGTCAAATCAAGAATGCATTCTATTTAGCAAAGGAGAAAGAGTTAACAACTAATTACTTTGAAAGATTAGTAAATGCTGTGATTCAGGCGAGTAAACGAATTAAGAATGAAACGGAGCTTAGCTCTGGTGCTACATCTGTGTCTTTTGCTTCTGTGCAGTATATTATGGATAATGTGGAGGATATCTCTACTAAAAATATATTACTATTCGGTACTGGTAAAATAGGTCGAAATACTTGTGAGAATTTAGTAAAGCACACTAAGAATGATCATATCACACTTATAAACCGTACAAAAGAAAGAGCATTAGAAGTAGCAGGTAAGTTTAACTTAGTAGTGAAAGATTATGCTGATCTACAAGCTGAAATGCGTAAAGCAGATGTACTTATCGTTGCTACAGGTGCACAGAAACCTACAGTAGATAAGGCTCTTCTTAATCTAAACAAACCCCTTGTTATACTGGATTTGTCTATTCCTAAAAATGTTAGTGATAATGTGACAGAGATAGAAGGTGTAGAGTTAATACATCTTGATTATCTATCTCAAATGACAGACAAGACTATCGAGAGAAGAAGAGAGTTTATTCCCCAAGCAGAAGAAATTATAGAAGAGATTATGTCTGAATTTATTGCTTGGACTAAAATGAGAAAGTTCGCTCCGACTATTCATGCCTTAAAAACTAAATTAGAACAGATTAAAGACGGAGAACTTGATTATCATAAAAAGAAATTTGATAATTTTGATTCGGAGCAAGCAGAAATAATAAGTATGCGAATCATACAAAAGATTACAACACAGTTTGCAAATCATCTTCGTCATGAAGATACTGTTGTGGATCAGAGTATAGAATGGATAGAGAAAGTGTTTCATATAGAATCAAATTAAAATGAGTAAAATTATTCGTATTGGTACACGTGATAGTGAACTAGCAATGTGGCAAGCAAAAACAGTAGAACAATCACTTCAAAAGTTGGGATTTAAAACACAGTTAGTACCTGTGAAATCTACAGGAGACTTAGTGTTAGATAAGCCGCTATATGAGATGGGTATCACAGGAATCTTTACTAAGACTCTAGATGTGGCAATGATTAATAAGGAGATAGATATCGCAGTGCATTCTATGAAAGATGTACCTACAGCTCTACCTGAAGGAATCGTACAAGGAGCTGTGCTGAAACGTGCTAACACAGTAGATATTTTATTACATAAAGGAGATACTAGCTTTATGTCAGAAGATCTTGAAGGTGTAGTAGCTACAGGAAGTTTAAGACGCAAAGCACAATGGCTAAATCGCTTCCCTAAGCATACAACGGTTGACTTACGTGGGAATGTAAATACACGTATGGAGAAACTTGAGAACAGCGACTGGAATGGAGCAATCTTCGCTTCTGCTGGGCTTGATCGTATTAAAAAGAAACCAAAGAATTTTATTAACCTTGACTGGATGATACCTG